>JBDLUZ010000244.1:0-3392 GCA_039805045.1 Bacteroidota bacterium
CAGGGATGGTTTTTGGAGCGTGAAAAGCCACCAAGCATTCATGCTTATCAGCATTTTATATGCCAGTATAGGTAACAATATCCCTGCACACAAAATCAAACTCGTAAGTAGCGGCACATCATTTATTTTAAAGTATTTCAACAAAATCATCCTTGTTCCTGCCATGGCTATGATTTGCATGCAGTAGATGTGTATTGAATGATAACCAATTGTAGTTAGAAATTTCAACTGTTTGAGTTTTGCGAGAATAAAAGAAATATTCATGGATAAGGCACAGCCAACAAGCGCAACAGTAAGATAAAAAAGAGGCATGTTGTGTTCTACATAATAATTGCTTTTCATGGCAATATTTATTTCAGTAAAATTATATTGTATCAGAATAAACAATGGTACCAGTAAGAGCAATATGAATGGTGATGCATAAGTGCTGAAATTGTTTTTATTTTTTAACATTGCTGATACGTTATCGCCAATGGCAAAGAAGAGATAGAACTGAAGGATATCCATCACAAAACCCAGGTAAAGTCCTTCCGATCTGAGGAGTGCAACAGTTCCATACATCACTAAACCTACGAGCAATTGTTTAGGGGAACTGATATTCATTTTTACTTTTAGAATGGCATAAAGGGCACCAACAAAAAACAATGCATTCAGATACCAGAACTGTCCTGTTTCTCTCGGATCAAAGATCAGTGAAAGGTAGTCGCTGGGTCCATAAGAAATGTTGGTCTGTCCGTTCAACAAAATTTGCAATGTCAGCTGAATGAGTCCCCACATCATCATCGGGTACAAAATTGTTTTGACTCTTGATTTGTTGTACCCATCAAGTCCTTTTTTCTCTAAACTGCCTGAAAGAAACATACCTGAGGCAATGAAAAACAGTGGCATCCTGAATCCGAACAAAAAAACGTTCATGTATTCTATCCATGGATATTCATGCATCCTGATACCCGAATTGTAAAGAGATTCAAACGTATGCCTGAATGATACAAGTATAATACTGATTCCACGGTCATAATCTACCCATTCATATCTTCCTGCTTGATGATCCATATTTGCTTTAGTGTCATTCATGGATCCGAAATTCACCAATCAAGCAGACAGGAATATTGATCTTCGTCACTTGGAGGGATGATTTTAAAATCCCCCGCCAGAAGGCGGGGGATTGGTGTTCCCTCTTTTCTGAATTAAAAAACTATTGCGTTACGCCTGTATAACCATCGTCTAGTGTTCTCATGAAGGCCACAATGGCTGCTTCCTGTGCTGCAGTTAGTCCAATCGCACCTACACCATGAAAATCAAGTGTGAAGGGATATTCCGGTGCTCCCCAGGGTACTCCGTTCCATCCGGCGCCAACCACATCTCTTGTGTTGTAGAAGTGCATTACTTCCTCAAGCGTTTCCATGGATCCGTTGTGCATAAAGCGTTTCATTTTGCCTACGTTCCTTATGGATGGAGTTTTGAAAGCTCCCCAGTTGTCAGCAGCCAGTTCTCTCCAGGCAGGGTCTGATGATGTGGCAAGGAATGCACCCAGTCCGCCGTCAGGTACTGCATTACCACCTGGATTTTTAGTGTTGACTGGTACACCGATATTGAAATACCTAAAGTTGGTAAATGGTTCACCAGGAGGTATTGGTGCGTTTCTGATTCCAGAGCTGGTATGACAGTCATAACACTCCGCTTCATTGTTGAACAAACGCAGTCCTTCTGCTTCTTCAGGTGTCAATGTTGCTCTTCCTGCCAGTACGGCATCGAATTTAGAACTGAACTGGTTTACTTCTGATGACGCTTCATAAGCGGCGATTGCAGTACCAACCCTGTCGTAATTGAGCGATGTTTGTGCTGGCGTCAGGTTGCTGATGTCAGGAGTACCAAACGCTGCCTGCCAGAGTGCAATGTATGCACGGTTGTTACGCAACTTGGCCAGAACTGCTGCAGGACTGTGATGATTCTGTTCTTTTGTGCTCAGGAATGGTCCCAATGCTTGTTCTGCTGAAGCAGATCCAAGTCTCTGACCTGTTGCCCTTCCGTCCCAGAAGTTTCCACCTACGAACTCCTGTGTGGGTAGAAGTCCTTCTGCAATGCCTTCAGCATCCGGAACAACAGTTAACAGCTGAAAAACTGGGCTCAATGTTGCATAGGCTGCAGATTGGGGTTTCCTGTTGGCAAATGCCCCTATTTTTGCTCCTTCTCCGATTCCTGTAATCCAACCTCTTTTGAATCCTGAAGCTGCTGCTGCTCCTCCAGTGGGAATATCGCCGAATCCTGAAAAACCTACCTGTGGTGCATGGCAGGAGGCACAGGATTGTACACCTACTGGTTCAGATAAGCGTGCATCAAAGAAAATTTGTTTACCAAGCTGCTGAAGCGGAGTTAGGGTGTTTCTGGTTCTTGCCCTTGCGGCATCAAATTCAGGCAGGTCGATTGTATCCCTGCGACAGGATTCTGTAAACAAACCAAGTGATAACAATACAGCCAAATGTTTTAACTTGAAACTGTGTAACATAATGTAAATTTTTTAAAAATGTCAGAATTGTGCGTTACGACAGTCTTTCTTTCGGTATTGGAATGCAATGGATTTCAGGATGGATATTGGATAGACAGAATTCTGTGTGGCTTGAAACGGGATACTGGTACGGTTTCTTTTGGATGAATACAAAACTATACGCAGGTAGACATCATTCCCAATTTCAGCCTGTTTATTTGAATTAAACTTTAGCATCAAAACAATAAAAAAAATTAATGCTCAAGCACTATCAATAAATAAAACTGTGGATAGTTTATAAATATTTTTATAACCATTTGGGTTTATATACATGTTAATCAATATCAAGACATGAAAACATTTAAATATAATTTGATTAGTTACAAATCCTTATCAGGTATTCAATTGCTGATACCTGATCCTGCAGATGTGAAATCATACTATGAGGAAACAGACGTAGCCGATGATGCACGAATTTTTCCCTTCTGGACGAAGATTTGGCCTGCTGCTTTGGCGATGTCTGCATACCTCTTGGAAGAAAAGCATTGGGTTGCAGACAAACATGTGCTGGAGTTGGGGGCTGGAATAGGTTTGCCTTCCTTCACTGCTGCCCAATTTGCAAAATCAGTTGTTGTTTCTGATGCTGATACCGATGCAGTTGATCTGCTCAACAAAAATAGCCAGTCAATGAATTTGAATAACCTGTCTGCAATACAAGCTAATTGGAACTCCCATAACATTCCTTTTCCAGGAGTAAATACGTTGTTGCTTAGCGATGTCTGCTATGATCCGGAGCAGTATGATCAATTGGTCAGACTAATTTTATCCTACAAAGAGCAGGGCACAGATATACTCATATCCGCACCGCAAAGGATAAGCACCGCTTCTTTTCATGCATTATTAAAAC
>JBDLUZ010000245.1:0-3895 GCA_039805045.1 Bacteroidota bacterium
CGCACAACGCTGGGGTACCAACCAACAGGAATGAAGCCTTTCGGAAGACTTTTGCCGGGAACAGCCACATCAAAAACAGCGATGGCATTGTTGTCTGCATTGGCGATAAAAAGTTTCTTGCCCTGTGGATCCAAAGCCAAGCTGTTGGTGGTAGAGCCACTGGGAGAATTGGGATAAAGTGCAGCATCCAGGGTTTCAATCACCTTCCTGGTTTTCAGGTCAATCACAGAAACAGTATTGTCATTGGCATTGCATACAAAGAGCAGCTTGCCATCGGCCGACTGCAACATTTCATTGGGATTGTCGCCTACATGTACTGGTTGTTTCCAATTTTGTTGCACAAGGTCAAATGACAGCAATTGGTCGCAGCCCCAGCAGGTTATGAAGAGCTCTTTGCCATCTTTGCTGAGCTTGCAATCATAAGCTTCTGCATCCAATCCGTACTGACTCACAACAGCCTTTGTTTTCAAGTCAACCACATACAATTGTTTGTCTTCGCGTGTAACCACATACATTTTCCCCCTTGACTCATCCAGTGCTAGTCCGCTCGGACCAATCCTATTAGGCCAGGGTTTGCCAAGGCTGATGCTGTCTGCCTTCACCAGCTTCCCTTGCCTGATGTCATAGACCATGATGCGGTTGTCGTGCCCGCCAGAAGCATAGAGTTTCTGTTCGTCAGCCGAAAACTGCAAGCCATAAAATGATTTCTGGATCACCAAAGTATCCACAATTTTTTCTGCTTTGATGTCTATCAGTTGGATCTGTTGTGTGCTTTGTCCGTTATTGGTTACTGCTGCATAACGCCCAGATTTCCCTACGGCTACATTCAGTGGCAGATCTCCCAATGGAAAGGAACGGCCGGCGGGACTGAGTTTCCAACCATTAGGAAGTGTGATTGGCTGAGGCAATGCACCAGTTTGCGCCATCACAAACTGACTGATGATCAAAGCGCAGGTGATTGAAAAAAAATGCTTCATTGTTGTTTTTTTATCTGGCTGATTTGGATAATCGTGGTTAGAGAAATTGCCCGACCCATCCCATTGATACCCGATCCATGGGTACGGTAATCCGTATTGAAAATATTGCTGAAATACAAACGGGTGGTGAGTAATCCCTTCTCAAAACCAGCGTATGCATTCAGTAGGTTGAAACCAGGTGTTCCTCCAACAGGTATCCTGTTATCCGACTTATCTCCTGCTTCCAGCCTTCTCTGAGGCGAGGCATGATCATAAATCAAGCCTGCAGAAAAATTGCCCCTGGTGTAACCGGCTGACATCCTGCTGTTGAATGGTGGAATCCTTCTCAGAGGCTGTGTTTTGGTAATGCTTTCCCCGAACAGACTTGTACCTGAAGCAGCCAATTGCAAGCCTTTCAAAGGTTCAACAGATGCTTGAACCTCCCATCCCCTGATGAAAGCTTTTTCTTCATTCACTTTAGTATACACATCATATCCTGCTATTGCTGCTGGGGTTTTTATCCTGCTGATTAGTCCAGACAGATTGGTGCGAAATACTGAAGCGGAAAGAGCTGTTTTTCGAGCCGAATATTTTACTCCGCTTTCCATATTGAGAGAGCGTTCCGGTTTCAGGTCGTAGGCCGGAATTTCGTACCTGAAATCGACAATACCGAGGGTACCCAAATCATCAATGTTGGGTGCCCTGAACCCTTCACTCATATTGGCATAGGCATATAACTTTCCTGCAATCCTGTAACTGATGCCCCCTTGAAAAACCAGTGCACCGGGATTCAAGGCTACTTCGCCCAACGCCGGGTCTGTCAGTTTAGCCATATAACGGTTGTAACGCAATCCGGCTTCAGCATTCAGTCGGTTCCAATGGAAATGATGCATGCTGTATACAGCCATATTCCGATAAGTTGCGCGGTCAGGATACAATCCCCTTTTATTTCCTTGCGGAAGCATTGCAGACGAATAATCGTTGCGGATACTCCTTATCTGATCATCATAAAATTCTACACCTGAGTTGGCATCCCAATAACCTGTAAATTTCATAAAGATATCTGCACCAGCTGAGCGGGTGCTTACAGCATCTCTTTCATACCTGGTGGTGTTGCTGCCGTTCTTCCTGGCATAACGTTCTTCGGCAATGAATTGTCTGGCAACAAAGTAATCCATCTGCCTTACAAGACCTTTGGCATATTGCTTGCGAACCTGCAAATAACTGAATCCCCGACTGATTGGGTCAGATGTATTAACTGCAAAATTTTCAAGCCTGTACTTGTGGTAAACAGGCACATTATCCTGAGCCAGCCAATGGTTCGCCAGCGTGATGACCCAGCCTCTCCCTGCATCAACTTTCAGCTTGGCATCAATCGCTTTTTCACCGTACCCTGAAGGACGTTGAAAACCGGTGGTATCACCACCTTTGAGGTCCCCAAACCTTTTGGAATCTGCTCCCAATACAAATGCAAAGCGCTTTCCTTCGTACCTGATTTCCGGACGCCAGGTTGTTTCCATCCCGTTTCCAGTAAGCCTGGACTGCAGCTTTTCATTCCATATAGGCTTATCCCTGAACTGCAGATTTTGGGTGTGGATATTGATTATACCTGTCATAGCATCACTGCCGTACTGTACGGAACCGGTTCCTTTAACAACTTCAATACGGTCTACGATGAGTGGATCTACAAGTGTCATGTATTGGTTCGGTCCGTACCTGAATATGGCATTATTCAGCCTTATGCCATCAACCAGAATCAGTGATTGGTTCCCGGTCAATCCACGCACAAAAGGGGATCCACCAGCATGGTTGGTTTTTTGAATAAACACACCAGGTAAGCCCTGGAGGGCTTCAGGGATTGTTCTGGATAACTGTCGGTCGAGCTGATTGCGTTGCAGCACCTCCGCAGCATAAGGCAGACTGGCCAGAGATTGTGCTTTTCGGGTGGCCGTAACCGTTACCTGTTCCATTTGCACAATACTGTCTTGCCTTTCTTGGGCATATGATGTTGCCATCAGACCAGAAAATGCAAATAAAAATTTAAACCTGTTCATACGTCTTTTGCTGAATTCAATTTTCACCGTTGTTGAAACGGGTCCGCTGATCGTCTTCGTCATCCATGGCAGGCCCCTGCATGATTTTCCGCCAGTCGATATCCCGTTTATATTTCTTCATAGCCTTAGATGGATCAAAAACACGCTTGTCTGACAGTTCCAGTGTATAGGGCTTGTAATTGGGTTTAGGTGTGAAAAAATCACTCAACCCGGAAGCTGTTACATCATACTGATTCACATAAGGCACACCCAGAATATTGTAAATCATTTTGAGGATGGAACCAAAATTGGCATGGGTATGCGAAACATAATTATGCTTCACATAAGGACCTGCCAGCATCAGGATACTCCTGTGTGCGATCATCTTCAGTAATGACCACAAGCATATTTTTCCAATAAGGAGTTCTGGAAAGGAAATGCAGGATTCGCCCAACAGCCAGGTCATTATCTGCCACATAACTGCTGGTATACGGATAGCCGTCCTCAGGACGTGGTGATGCAGTATGGTCATTGGGAATCTGAACTGTTACCAATGAAGGCATCTTTTCCTTTCCTTTAAGCCACATTTTGGTGAACTCCATCTCAAATTGGTTCATCCTGAACTGGTCGGGGATATTGGTATTGTATCCGGCATAGTTGCGACTGGTTCTTTTGAAAAGGGCATCCTGCATCGGAACCATTACGCCATGTGCTGCACCTGTGGTTGTGTCATTCCATTCTTCCCTGACATGTGCTGTTTCATTAGCCTCGCCGAAATTATAGAATGAAACCCCTTTGCGCTCAAGGGCTTCCCAGAGTCCGCCTGTTTCCGCAAAATCTTCCGGATCCATGCTGCCTGTTGAACCCGGGAAACGCCTGCCGGGAGCAGGTGAAAAGAATTTGGCA
>JBDLUZ010000246.1:0-3367 GCA_039805045.1 Bacteroidota bacterium
ATTATCCATGAAATTTTCTTTGGAAAGAATCCAGCCTGCAGAGAAGGAAGGAAAATAACCATAGCGCTTGAAATCTGAAGCGAAGCGTGAAGATCCGTCATACCTGGAATTGATCTCCAACAGGTATTTGTCTTTGGCAACAAAATTAGCCCTTCCATAATAAGACCTTAAAGCCCAAGCATTACCATAGCCGCCAAGATTCTGGTTGAGAGAAGGATAAGAATTCAGTTGTACCAACTCAGGAAATAGCGTGAGCTCTCGATAGGCATTAAAGCCCTGTGAACGGCTGTCAGTCTGCTCGGCACCTGCAAGCAGATTCACCTCCAACCAGTCAAAAGACTTATTATAACTAGCCTGGAAACGCAAGTAATTCGTGAGGTTGTTGTTGGTAGAATTGGAAAGACTGCTTTTATTAGGACTGCTCAAGAACAACGCTTTCGAAACAAAATTGTAGTAATCGATTTTTCGGGTGTTGTTCACCGTGTAATCTGTAAAATATTTTGGAGCATAATTAACATTGAAATTCAATCCTTTGACAGGCGTATAATTCGCTTGCAGGTTGATCAAAGCATTGGTGGCATCTGTGGCATTAACACCAGATGCCTGAGACCAAGCAAGGGAATTACCGCCTTCCCAACCCGGACCCCATGAACCATCAGAGTATTTGGCTGCATAAATTGGCGGCACCCTATACATCTGATAAAAAAGACTGCCATAACCTACAGCTGGGGTACTGAAATTTTCTTTCCGCAAATTCACATCAAACTGAAAATTCAATTTTTCGTTCACTTTGTAATCCGCGTTTAACCTGAAACTATAACGCTTAAATCCAGAATTGTTAACGATACCATTCTGATCCATATAATTCAATGCTGCGAGTAATCGTAGCTTATCACTGCCACCATTGAGTGTAATATTGTGCTGCTGCTGCAATCCATTAGTGAGCGTTACATCCTGCCAATCAGTGTTGGGGAACAAATCAGGATTGACCCTATTGCTATCGGCATAACCTTTAATATAGGCTTCCGTAAACCTTGGGGCAGCACCTTCATTGGTAAGTGCTTCATTGTAGAGTCTCATGAAATCAGTTGCAGGCAAGTATTTCGGTTTATCTACCGGACGTTGAAATCCGTAGAACGCATCATAATCCACTTTCATCTTGCCAGACTTACCACGCTTTGAAGTAATCAGAATTACACCACCTGCAGCTCTTGATCCGTAAATGGAAGCTGAAGCTGCATCTTTCAAAACCGAAATGGTTTCGATATTATTAGGATCAACATCACCGAATGAGGCAACTACACCATCTATCAAAATCAATGGCTCATTGCTGCCAAGTGTACCCAATCCCCTGATGCGTATCTGCGCTTCAGAACCTGGAACACCATTGAACTGGGAAACGGTAACACCCGGTAAGGCTCCCTGAAGAGCAACAGTGGTATTGAAAACTGGTCGCTTTGCAAGTTCCTGTCCGCTCACCACAGAAACCGCACCGGTAAGGTTCACCTTCTTCTGTTTACTGTAGCCCACTACCACAACCTGATCAAGGTCTGACGTCTGCACTTTTAGTTGAACATTCAAACTGCTTTCGTTATATACTATTTCGAGCTGCTGAAAGCCTATCGCTGAAATAATAAGTACATCACCCTTTTTACCAGAAAGTTCGAATTCACCTGCGGCATTGGTAACAACGCCAGACGATGCACCTTTGATCTGAACGGATGCATTTTCAATGGCACTGCCCGTTTCAGATTTGATTGTTCCCCGGACAACTCCGGTCTGTGCCTGCAAATCTGGATTCCCCCAAAAGAGGCAAGCAGACAAAATCAAAAAACCAAAAAATTTCATTTTTTTCATACTGCAATTGTTTAAGAATAATGATGCACAAATGCATTTACAACTATCTGCATTTACGTAAACAATTCAAAGTATAATAAAATGGAAATACAATATCAGATGGGCTATTCCACAGTATAGATTACTGTATCGAAAGCGTTTTCGCAATCGTTATCGATAGATATAAAAAAATAAAGAATCAGTTGGGGATATCAGGCAATGAAGTACTAACCGCCAGCTCAATTTGCTGTTGATTCCTGATCAACTTGAACAGGTGTTGGTTTTTATTCCGGTTTTGCCGAATATGCCTTTGCAGATCGGTGATCAGCCTGACAACGGAACCATCTACCTGCTGAATCAGATCTCCATTGCGAAAACCCAGCTGATACAAAAGCGAATTTGCTGTTACGCCTTCAATAGCTACACCAGTACTGGAAAAATCTATGCCAAAAGCAGAAAATTCCTCTCCCCGGGGCGACCAAAGCTTAGCACCTGCCCATAGTGAATATTTGCGGCCATTGATCAATTGATCGGCATTGGCCACCGTATTAACTTCAGGGAATATAGGTGTTTTAGCAATTACCTTGAGGGATGTCTTTTTAACTCCAAATGCATGCATATCGAAGGGTACAAATCCAATCAAGTGTGCCTTTGAGTCCTTCTTCAATCCATAATCTCCTAGCCCAGGATTAACAAATTCTGCATCCCCTGCAATTGAATTGGAATCACATCCATTGACCATAAATTTCCTCATCGTCTCTTCACTGGCCACATAAAAATTAGCGTCAAGTGACTTCCCCCATTTACCGTTGGCAGCAATGCCTTTATTCATCAATGCGGGACTGTATGCCTTGAAAACGATATTCCTTGCGAACACATCACCACTGTTTGGATACCAAACATGCGGATGCAGTCCGTTGTTGATAATGATGTTGTTGGTTGCAATCCTATCAAACCCTTCGCGCATTTTCAATCCGCCATGCAACAGCAAATTATTGTAGATGCGGTACCAAGATGATCCGTCATCCAAATCGATATCCCATCCATGATCACAGCGTATGCGATTGTTGCGGATGATATTGGGCCCGAGCATATCCAAAAAGGGAAAGCTTTTATCTTTCACAACTTCCGGCACTGAAGCATTGATGTCTGGCGTCCAATACCGATCTCTCCCCCAGGAGTTGAAACTGCCATGGTCTCCTGTTTCAAGCACTGTATTGAACACATCATTGTATTCAATGATATGTCCACCAAAAGTCCCTTCATTGATATTGATTCCTGCCCTCGGCACATCATAAATAGAGCAATGGCTAACGATGATTTTGTGCGACATGGAAATATGTACGGGAGCTGTTTGCTTTTCATCCCGGCCAGTCATGGTGATGAGGCAATCTTCCACCCTGCAATCGGACGGGTATTCGTCTGTTTGGGGCCCGGGTGTTCTATCGATGGCAGAAAAATCCTGGTTGCCATAACGAAACAAAGGGCTCCGCACCGACTGTGGATCACCCACAAATGCAATGCCATTGGC
>JBDLUZ010000247.1:0-3356 GCA_039805045.1 Bacteroidota bacterium
TACTTATTTCAACAACCTAACCAATTTTACATTTCTATCCAGTTAGTGTTAATCTAGCTTACAGTCCAATCAATGTATTGTCGGATGAAGAATATGTTTTGTTGGGTATTACTTTCAATTACAAATGGTGCAAAAAATCAGAAGGCTCTTACCTGATTGGCTATCGCTATGCATTGGCAGGGATTGCCCAAGCCAGAAAACGAAAGGGTCTCACATTCATTTTCATTGGATCTCCAAAATGTGACCAATCACAAAAACATCTTTTCACAACAATATGACAACAGAAGTATGGGAATCAGAAATACCTACCAACTAGGCTTCTTCCCAAATTTGTTATACAAACTGCAATTTTAAAACAACAATATGAAACAATCATCAACATTGCTCCAATCAGTTTTGGCAACCTGTATTGCATTGACAGTGGCATCTTGTGGCAAAAGTGACAATAATCAAATTACTGACCCACTTGCCTTTGTGATGAAAGTGGAAGCTTCCAATTTCATGATTGCAGGTTTGTCAGAACCAATTTCTGTTGTTTCAAGAACACTCTCCAACGGGTCTAGTGCTGACTGCTTTAAAATTGTTACAAAAAGTACTCCAACTGATCATGCTCAAGGCCCGTGGTGTCCATCCAACATCAATGATGATAAAACTAAAGGCGGCATTTGGTTGGAAGGAGGTAATGTATATGATGTGGATGGTTCATTTATCAAAAACCTTGCCTCTTTTTACAATAACTCAACGTGGCAAATGTATAATACAAGTACTGGTGCAATAACAAAAACATTGACACAAGCAGAATGTGCAGCAGCAGCGAATCCGAATGTTGGTATCACCTATAAAAACTATTGTGTGGAGTGCTTGCCCTCATATGTTTCAACTTTAACTAAAACCATATATATACCCATAACTCCCGTGAAACTGACTTCTCCCATAAGTTTTGGAGGTGGTCCTGGTTCATCAGGACCAAGCATCAGAGGCATTGCATTTAATGGAGTTGTATTTGATGCTCCCGCACCGGTAAATGCCATTTTGGGTGCCTATACATTGGCGCCATTCGACGATGCGGGTGGCCATATAAATTTGGCTGTTGGTTACCACTATCATGCTGCAACGGGTATGTCAAAAAAAATAACACAAGCTGATGGTCATGCTGCCATGATCGGTTATGCATTGGATGGCTTTGGCATTTATGAAAGATTGAGCACAGCAGGAACAGAATATACAGATTTGGATGCAAGTCGGGGACACTCCGATAACACAAGAGGATATCACTACCATGTGGATAAGGCAGGTGCAAACAATTTCATCAATAGCTTAGCTGGAGCCTACGCCCTCTGAAAAAAAGAAACAATGAAAACATTTTTTCTGCTTTTCTTATTGACATCTGTTAGGTTGGTGCAAGCTCATGAGCCGGATTTGTCTAATCTTATGGTGTATGAACAAAACGGGAAACACTTTCTCACAGTCAGAAGTTCACTTCTTGCATTTGAGGGTGAAATTCATTATCTGTTTGGTAAAAATTCATACAAAACACCCGAAGCTTTTGAATCCTTGGTAATCCGTCATTTTCAGAACAATTGCTTCCTCATCGCTAACGGAGATACAATCAGGCTTGTGAATCCAAAAGTATTCCTAGGTCATGAAACTACTGTTATTGCTGAACTGTCCAATCCACCTAAAATATTCAATTCCATCTATGTAAGAAATGACCTGTTCAAGGATATGCCGAACAACATGTCTGAATTGATTATTGCTATAAATGGGTTACCGCTTAAACAATATATTTTGAATAATAGTAACAACCATGAAATTGGGTTTAAAGTGGAGAAAGGTAATTGGGAAGTTGCCAATAAATCGTATTCATTTTACAAAAAACCAATATTAATTTCTTTTTTGATACTTTCCTTTATCATAGGAGCGGCGAAAATGAAAACCAAAAAAGGAATGTTTCTAAAAGAATAATTTGAAATAAGGACACATAATCAATAAAAATCAAATATGAACTTCAAAATTTCAGTTTTGGAAAAAATGTTTTTTGCATTGGGATTAATTGCATTTGCTTCAGGTTGCAATAAAAGTAATGCTCCTTCAACCGAAACAATGGAAATTCCGGCGGTTTATAAAAAAATTTACGGTGCCTCAAGCATAACAACTGATGGTACATGGATTTATATCAAAACAGCCGATTTGCCTGACCATAAAAGCCCTTATTATTCCACTTCAAATCCATTATATGAAGCATATAATGGAATAACTTTTGGAGGATATACCTTTAATAAAAATCCAAATTCTATTGTGGAACAATCTGCAACATTAAAAATTCCCGCTAATCCTGCTGTAGATGCCTCACATTCCGCCACTCCATTGGGTCCCATAGGTATTGCGTTAAATGGAGTACCTTTTTTCAACCAATATGCAGGTCCGAATCAACCGCTCACCAATGAAATAACATCATTTGATAAATATTATGGACATCCTCAACAGTCTGGAGTCTATCATTATCATGTTGAACCGCTTTACCTGACTACCGTAAAATCAACGAAATTCGGATTAATGGGTTTCCTATTGGATGGATTTCCGGTATACGGTCCCAAAGAGGAAAATGGAACTGATATCAAAAGCAGTATGCTAGACGCCTATCATGGGCATTCGCATGCAACAGCTGATTACCCTAATGGAATATATCACTACCATTTTACGGATGATGCCCCTTATCTCAATGGCAATGGATTTTATGGAAAACCCGGTACGATTAGCCAATAAATGAAAGCTCACTTTATCCATATCAGCTTTGCATTCCTGTTTTCCTGTCACGAAAAACAGATTCCTGAGTATTGTATCCTTAAGTCCTCAAAGGACATTTCAATCCGGAATGATATTATTTACCACAAGGACGAAAAATTCAATGGGCTCCTTTTTGAATTGCATCCAAACGGGTCAGACACCCTTTTATCTGAAGGGATCAAAAATGGAATCCATGAAGGTGTTTTCAAAAAATGGTATCTCAACAGAAAACTGTTGGAGTATAGGGAATACAGCTTGGGAAGAAAAAACGGAAGGCAATTGGCCTTTTGGGAAAATGGGAACAAAAGATTTGAATTTGTGGCCAAAAACGATGCTTATGAAGGTGAATTGAAAGAGTGGACACTCAATGGACAATTGTTTCATTTGGCTCATTATGTAAACGGACAGGAGGATGGCATTCAAAAAATGTGGTATGAAAACGGTAGAATAAGGGCAAACTATGTCATCAAAAATGGAAAACGTTATGGACTATTGGGAACCAAAAATTGCAAAAATGTATCGGACAGTATTTTTAATGTCAATTAGTCTTCTTTTTTTGTGCTGCAATA
>JBDLUZ010000248.1:0-3355 GCA_039805045.1 Bacteroidota bacterium
GTAAACGGAAAATACAACTTTACTGGAAGTCTTGGTGATCCACTCATGGCCTCATTGCGTGTAAAATACCAAGAAGATCCAAATGCCAAAACCATCAGGGCTGTCTCCTATAACAGGGATATCAAACAACTTTTCCTTGAAAATGCGAAGATCAGTGTTGTCAGCACCGATTCATTTGCAAATGCAGCAATCAAGGGTTCCAAAGCACACGCTGAATTTGTGGGATGGGAAGCCATGTTGAAAGAAGAAAATAAAGTTTCAGGTGAGCTGAATAAACAATACAATGAATTTTACAAGCAAAAAAACCAGGCTGGAATGGATAGTCTGGATGCTGAGTTCGACAAGCTGACAGCAATCAAAAATGTAAAAAACAAAAAATACCTGTCGGAAAACCCCGCTTCACCCATTGCCATGTTTATTTTCAGGCAATTTGTGGGGTACGATATCAATGCTGATGAAGCCGAACCAGTATTTCTCTCCCTTTCTGAGAAACTAAGGTCAGGACCTGCCGGTAAAGAAATGGCAGAAAAGATTGAGATCGCCAAGAAAACCGGTGTAGGTAGAATGGCCATGGATTTCACACAAAATGATACCCTCGGCAATCCAGTGTCTTTGTCTTCTTTCAAAGGCAAGTATGTGTTGATTGATTTCTGGGCCAGCTGGTGCGGACCTTGCCGTCAGGAAAACCCCAATGTGGTAAAAGCCTTCAATAATTACAAGGATAAAGGATTTACTGTACTAGGCGTTTCACTCGACCAACCCAATGCGAAAGACAAATGGATGAAAGCTATCCACGACGACAACCTCACCTGGACGCAGGTATCGGACCTGAAATTCTGGGGAAATGCAGTCGCGGTGCAATATGGCATCCAAGCCATACCTCAAAATTTCCTGATCGATCCTCAGGGGAAGATCATCGGAAAAAACCTGCGAGGAGAAGCGCTGAATAAAAAACTGGAAACCCTATTCCACTAGGCCAGTTTTAAAACAGTTTCAATGGATAGGACAACCCGCCACGTGCCTTAGGCAGGTAAACTTGTCACTCGACACTTATCCCTTGTCCCTCGTCCCTTATCCCCAGCCTACGGCTGGCAAGCTCGTGCCTTGTGCCCCGTGCCTTATGCCCATTCCTTGTCCCTTTCACCAAAAAAGCCGATATTTGCGGCTCTAAAACAACCTTATATGGGTAAATACAAAGCTGGTGTGCTTTTTGGAGACGATCTCAAAGCACTTTACCAAGATGCCAAAGACAATCAGTTTGCGATGCCTGCTGTAAATACAACAGGAACGGATACTATCAATGCAACCCTTGAAGCTGCAGCAGCAGTGAATTCTCCTGTCATTATCCAGTTTTCAAATGGAGGAGCACAATTCATCGCAGGAAAGGGAATGCCCAACGACAAATTACAGGCCAACATATCTGGAGCGGTATCAGGTGCATTGCATATCCACAATATTGCCAAATACTACGGTGTTCCGGTGATCTTGCATACAGACCATGCTTCCAAAAAATGGTTGCCCTGGATAAGTGCACTGATTGATGCCGGAGAACAATACAAGGCAGAAAAAGGAACGCCGCTTTTCAGTTCACACATGCTTGACCTGAGCGAGGAACCCTTGGAAGAGAATATCGAGACATCTGTTGAATTCTACAAGAGAATGGCCCCTTTGGGTATGGGTATTGAGATTGAACTGGGAGTTACCGGTGGTGAGGAAGATGGTGTTGACAACTCTGATGTTGAAAACGATAAACTTTACACCCAGCCTCAGCACGTAGCCCATGCTTATGAGCATCTGAGTAAGGTAGGCGACCTCTTCACTGTTGCAGCTGCTTTCGGAAATGTGCATGGTGTTTACAGTCCGGGCAATGTTCAACTCCGTCCTGAAATCTTGAAAAACTCTCAGGATTATATCCAGCAACATTTCAAAACAGGAGAAAAGCCTGTGTACTTCGTATTCCACGGCGGTAGCGGTTCACCACAGCACCAGATCAGGGAAGCCATCGGCTATGGTGCGATCAAAATGAACATCGATACCGATTTGCAATGGGCGTTCTGGGAAGGTGTGCTGAACAATTACAAGAAGCATGAAGCATACCTGCAAGCACAACTTGGAAATCCTGAAGGTGCTGATAAGCCAAACAAAAAATATTACGACCCAAGGGTATGGCTGAGAAAAGGAGAAGAAACTTTTATCGCCCGCCTGAAAACTGCGTTTGAAGACCTGAATTGCATCAACAGGAACGCATAAGATTTTTTAATGGTCCGCCAGCGAAACATAATTTATTTTATGCGCTGGCGGACCTTTTTTATTTCCGACCATTTCTATTTGAAGACCTTATCGGCCCATCCATCCGCCGTCAACGGTCAGTATCTCCCCGCTTACATAATTGCTGGCATCAGATGCCAGAAACACAACCGGACCTTTAAAATCAGCAGGCTTACCCCATCTGCCGGCAGGAATACGCTCTGAAATGGCCTTGAACCTAACGGGATCCTGCATCAAACCCGCAGTGTTGTCTGTTTCAATATAGCCGGGTGCAATGCCATTGACCTGAATGCCCTTGGAAGCCCATTCATTAGACAAACCCTTGATAACACTCGATAAGGCCGATTTACTGGCCGCATAACTGATTACATTGATACCCCCTTGAAAAGTCAGGAGTGAACAGGTAAAAATTATTTTCCCTGAACCACGCACAAGCATATCCTTCCCTACCTCACGAGCCAGAATAAACTGGGCATCGAGGTTGATGGACAAAACCCTGTCCCAGTATTCATCTGAATGCTCCGCAGCTGGGCTCCGCATGATGGTACCTGCATTGTTGACAAGGATATCAGGCGTGATGCCTGAAGCACGAACGCCAGCGATAAAAGCATAAATACTTTCACGGCTTGAAAAATCTGCCTGGAAAGCATAAAACTTTCTTCCCAATGCAGTGACCTGTTTTTCTATGTCACTTCCGGGAGAAAGACTGGCACTTACGCCAATAATATCAGCACCGGCTTCTGCCAGTCCAAGTGCCATTCCCATTCCGATTCCCTTGTTGCAGCCAGTAACCAGTGCTGTTTTACCGCTAAGATTGAATAAATTATTCATGCTGTATTGATATGTTATGAATTAGAGTTGAGGGTTGAGGGTTGAGGGATGAGGGATGAGAGTAGAGAGTTCAGCATTGAGACTAAAAGACTAATTTCTCTCAACTATTCACTCTCAACTATTCACTATCAACTAACTTCAAAGAGACACCCCGCGCTTCCAGGGAATAAAATCATCCTGATTGAGTTGCACGGCCTTGGGTATTACTTCACCGCTGGCAGCACGGATGCAGTACTCCAGGATCTCTTCACCCATC
>JBDLUZ010000249.1:0-3340 GCA_039805045.1 Bacteroidota bacterium
ATTCAGGGTGAATTGTGGAGCGAAAACATCCGCACTGCGGCAGACCTGGAATACCTGGCTTTTCCCAAGCTGCTCGGACTGTCAGAAAGGGCATGGGCTTCGGATCCTGAATGGGCCACCACCAAGGATGCAGAACTTTCAAAAACGTTGTACAACAAGGAATGGAACGAATTCGTGAATGTGGTGGGCAAGCGGGAACTGACGAAACTCAATCACTACCAGGGTGGCGCTGGCTTCCGGATACCAACCGTTGGCGCCAAGCTGATTGATGGTGCTGTTCATGCCAACATCCAACTGCCTGGAATGACCATCAGGTTCACTACTGATGGAAGCGAACCTACTGCCTCAAGTGTTGTGTATTCGCAACCAATTGCAACAAAAGGTTTGATCCGTTTCAGGGCATTCGACAGCAAAGGAAGAGGTGGAAGGACTATTGAGATTCGTAACTTATAATTTGAGAAAATTTTAAATCCCCTTCTGGACAGGAGGGGTGGATTCAGACCGAGCAAAGCGAGTGTCTGGAGACGGGGTGGTGGTTTTCATATTTAATTCCACCACCCCGGCACCTGCCTTCGGCAGGCAAGCTCATTCGTCTGCGCTTACAGCGCAGTCTCATTCGTGCCACCCCTCCTGTCCAGGAGGGGATTTAAAAAATAGAAGACGTTAATTGTCAATATAATTTGAAAATAATTGTTGCAGTTCCTCAAAAAAAATAAACTGATGAAATCCCTTTTGGCTTCAAGGGAAATGCAAAAACCTGAACGCATTAGGCCTTTTGCTTTAGCATTTTCAGATGCTCTCCGGCATCAAAGTCTTTTATGAAGCCGCTCTTTTCACCTTTTACAAGTGCTTTTTCCAGCAGCTTTTTTTTGACTTCCTCAGCCTCCATCAATCTTAATGCAGTTCGGACCACTTCACTGGCAGAACTGAAACGTCCAGAATTGACTTGATCCTGAATAAACTTTTCAAAATGCTCGCCCAAAAGCATTGATGTGTTTTTTCCCCATAACCGTTCTTTCGATAAATGTACCAAGTTTTGATATTTATAAGCATTAAAAGAGCAGTTACAAATTATCAATACAGCAGCATGTCATTCAAGTGAAATCACTAAATTTTAACGTTTTTTCCTCTAGGTTGGTTATTTTACAAACAAATATATGAACCATGAACGTGAACAAAACCCTGCTTGTCGTCGTGATGCTGGTTTCAGTACTGGCTGGCGGCGCCCAGGAAAAAGCCTATTACCCAGACCCTGACCCGGCCATTCGCCAAAGGCTTGAAGAGTGGCAGGACCTGAAATTCGGATTGCTGATGCATTGGGGACCCTATAGCCAATGGGGCATTGTGGAAAGCTGGAGCATTTGTCCGGAAGACGTTGGTTGGGCCATCGACGCCTGGAAGCCTGGCGTAGCCACCTCCTATCATGAATATGTCCAAAAGTATGAAGCCCTCAAAGGCACTTTCAACCCCACCAGCTTTGCACCTGAAAAATGGGCATCAGCTGCCAAAGCTGCAGGCATGAAATACATGGTGTTCACCACCAAACACCATGATGGTTACAGCATGTTTGACACGAAGTATACAGATTATAAGATAACAGACAAAGGCACACCATTCGCTACAAACCCAAGGAGTAACGTGGTTAAGGAAGTGTTCAATGCTTTTCGCAATGAGAACCTTTGGATTGGAGCTTATTTCTCCAAACCCGATTGGCACAGTGATTACTACTGGTGGAAGCGTTTTCCGGCAAGCGATAGAAACACCAACTACTCCATCCGCAAACATCCCGAACAGTGGAAGAAATTTGTTGACTTCACTCACAATCAGATTGATGAGTTGATGACCGACTATGGAAAGGTAGACATCCTCTGGTTGGATGGTGGCTGGGTCCGCAAAAAAACCGATGAGGAGGTCAAAACAGAGTTGCTGGAGATATACGACAACTCCCGCGTGGCCAGGAATCCGCAAAGCCAGGATATCGATATGGCGGGCATTGTTCGCAAATCAAGGCTGAAGCAGCCCAAACTGATTGTTGTAGACCGTGCCGTTCCTGGTGAACATCAAAACTACCTGACTCCGGAACAGCACATTCCGGAAACCGGGCTACCCTATCCTTGGGAAACCTGCATGACCATGGGAAATAGTTGGAGCTATGTACCCAATGACCAATACAAACCGGCCAATGAACTCATTGAAAAATTAGTGGACATCGTCAGCAAAGGAGGCAACTACCTATTGAATATTGGCCCTAGTCCTGATGGAGATTTTGATCCAACCGCTTATGATAGATTAAAGGAAATTGGCACATGGATCAATACCAATGGCGAAGGCATCTATGGTAGCAGGATGAACAAAACCTTCAATGAAGGCGAATCCATCCGCTTCACAAAATCAAAAGACGGTCAAACCCAGTATGCTTTTCTTTTTGAATTTCCTTCCGGAGGCATTCAAGCAATATCAAAAATTGACATCCCTGAAAAGGCCACCATTCAGTTACTTGGAAGCGATAAAAAACTGAAATGGAAGCGGACTGCCAATGGTGTTGAGGTAACCATCCCTCAGGCATTGCAGAACCTTAGCAACCATGTTTGGACACTTAAAATAGCCGCGCCTTCAGTAAAATAAGTCAATGAAGATGCATTATTTTATGTTGATATGGCTGTAAACAGCTGGCAGTGCTGCACGCAATCTGTCATAAGTAGCAGCTGAAATATTTTGCTTATCAAAAGGGGTGAATAAAACATAGTTTTTGTTCGCCCCTTCTTTTCTTCCATATTTGTAGGCATAGGTAAACCAGCCGTCTGGTTGAAGCTGTGCTTCGCTTAACTGCTTATTGGGAACAGTAATGAAAAAGCGATTTTCAGATTTTTGTCCGGCGTTCATCATTGCCTGACTCCTCATTTCCAGATAAGCTTCTTTAGCTGTTTCTACTGCGGGATCCACCAGTTCCACATATTCTGACAATACTGCTCTGTAAACATATTCACCACGCAATTGCAGGTTGTATAACTCCTTCAGCACATGGCGGATGGTATCCCGCATGAAAGGATAGTGCGTACAGCCAAGAATAAGGGTATTCATGGGCGTTTGGATTCCCGTGGCACGCATCTTTTCAAGGAGACTGACCAGGTGATAACGCACATAGTTTTCGGGATCATTCAGTTGAATATCCAGGCACTTACCCTTATCATCGTATTCACAAAGCAGCTTGTTGTTTTCAGCATTGAAACGATAGATATTTAGCAAAGCCGTATCGATCCTGTATTGCGAACTGGATACTGATGGTCCTTTGTAATCTTTCCTGTATCCCTTTGCATCAGCATCAAAAAAACTGTAATCC
>JBDLUZ010000250.1:0-3325 GCA_039805045.1 Bacteroidota bacterium
AGCGGCATGCACGCTAACTTCTCCAACACTACCCTCAGGACTTGTGGCAGCAAAGAGACTTACGACAAAATTTGTGAAGCATTCAGGCCTGTTATCAAGGAACATATTGATGTATACGGAGCAGATAACGAACTCCGTTTGACAGGAAAGCATGAAACTGCTTCTATCCATGATTTCTCTTATGGAGTATCTGACCGTGGAGCTTCTATCCGCATCCCTGTGGTTACTGTAAACCGCGGCTGGAAAGGATACCTGGAGGATCGCCGTCCGAATTCTGCAGCAGATCCATATAAAGTGGCCGCCCGCATCATCAAGACTGTAAAGTCTGCAGGCGCATAAATAGTTTTTTCATTCTAAGGTACAGGGCCCGCTTCGCGGGCCCTTTTTATTAACTACTTTCCATCAGTCTAACCAAATCAATAACTGTTTTCATCCATTTGAACCTTGCCACGGAAAGTGTAATAGACAAAGAAGGTATAGGTTAAAACCAATGGTGTTCCAATAGCTGCCATAATCAGCATGATTCCAAGGGATTTGTTGGAAGAAGCAGCATTAAAAACTGTCAGGTTATAGGATTCATCGAGCGTTGACACAATCAAATTGGGAAAAAGATTCAATGCCGCAGTCATAAAAATCAAAAGAATGGTGATGCTTGAGAAAAAAAATGCCTGCCTGTATTTTCGTTTAGCAGCAAGCCGGGGAAGATTTAATACTGCAAATATGGCTGCAGCCGGAATCAAAATTGAAATTGGATTGGACTTGAAAACCACAACCAACTTGGGAATCATGATCACTGCATAGAGTGAGGTGATAAAAAACGACACCAGAAAAAAGGTAATTGACCGCTTTAAGCTGACCGTTATCCGTGCATATAACCTGCCATCAGTTTTCAACAAAAGGTAAATGGCTCCATGGGTCATGAAAAGTGAAAGGGCGGTTATCCCTACCATGATCGGAAACGGTGTAAGAAAATCCCAAAACCCATTACCCAAGTATTTTTTATCGTCTCCAATTGGAAACCCCTGCAAAACATTGCCCAAAACCACTCCCAACAAAACGCTTAGAAGCATACTGGATACAGCATAAACAATATCCCAAAGCCGTCGCCACCAGAGCATCGGCTCTTTGCTCCTGAACTCAATGGCGATTGCTCTGAAAATCAAGGTTACCAAAAAAAGGATAAATGGCGTATACATCATAGACAATAAAGTGGCGTAAACAGGTGGAAATCCTGCGAAGAGGGCGCCACCACCAATAACTAACCAAACTTCATTTCCATCCCAAACCGGTCCAATGGCATTCAAAGCAATCCTTCTGCTGGATTCTTTTTTGAATGTTAGATGCCAAGCTCCGGCTCCCAGGTCAAAACCATCCAGCAATGCATAGCCTGAAAATAATCCGCCTACCACCAGGAACCACCATGTAGGGTAATCCAAACCTAAAAAAGTATCGTATTGCATGGTTAAATATTTTTCCAGTTAGCCATGGTATCCTGCTTGGGTCTTGAATCCGTTGCCTCTTCTAATAACATTCCATGACGCACCTTTTTATTGAAAAGGTAGACAAACAACAAGAACAGGATGAGGTAAACAAAGAAGAAAAGCAATAGTGAAAATACCAACTGGTTTTCACTAACCCGTTGAGAAAAGGCGTCTGTTGTTCTTAAAAGACCATAAACAACCCAAGGTTGGCGGCCCATTTCTGCAGCAAACCAGCCTGCCTGATTGGCAATTTGCGGTAAAAGGGCAGATAGCATGAAGATTACCAACATCCATCTGGGTTGTCTTGCACCCTTACTGAAAACCCTCCATGTTCCCCAGATGGAGAGCAAAATAAGCAGCATTCCTATGGCAACCATCAAGTGGTAAAACTGGAACACCGCATTAACCTGGCTTGGAATATCTGTTTTTGGAAAGGCGTCCAAGCCTTTAACTTTTTTTTCCGTGTCGGCATAAAGGAGAAACGACAATCCTCCCGGCAGTCGAAGTCCATCAACATGTCCACGTGATGCATCCACCCAACCCATGATGTACATATCCGCTGGCGCATCAGCTTTAAAATGTCCCTCCATGGCAGCCAACTTGGCGGGCTGGTTTACAGAGACCCCGTCTGCAGAACGGTGGCCAGTAAACAATTGAGACAGCGAAAACAATAGGGCAATGGGAAACGCGATTTTTAACGCCCTAACAGAAATAGCAACATAACGCTTTTTCAACAGATAGTAAGCATGAACGCTGATGACCAAAAAGGCCCCTGAAAGGAAAGCACCTATCCAGACATGCATCAATCTGTCCATGCTGGAAGGGTTAAATACCATGGCCCAAAAATCTGTTATTTCTGCTCTAGCATGTAATCCCTCACCCACTATTCTGAATCCGGCAGGAGTTTGTTGCCAGCTGTTTGCCACTACTATCCAAACAGCAGAGAACATAGACCCCAAAAAAACGCCAACTGTAGATATCCAATGTACAACAGGAGAAACCCTGTTCCATCCAAACAAGAGAATTCCCAAAAAACCACTTTCCAAAGCAAAAGCAAAAATACCTTCCGCTGCAAGTGCACTACCGAAAATATCCCCTACGTATTCGGAATAGGTTGACCAATTCGTTCCGAATTCAAATTCCATTACAATTCCTGTTACAACACCAATACCAAAAATGAGTGCAAATATTTTTGTCCAGAATTTAGCAAGATCCCGATACTCCTGATCACGCGTCATTAAATATCTGGTTTCAAACACAACCATCACCAAACCTAACCCTATACTAAGCGGCGGGTAGATATAGTGAAATGCAACGGTGAAGGCAAATTGGATTCTGGCCAGTATTTCAACAGTCATTGCCTATGTTTTTGCAAAACTAATATACCTGTATAAAGTTGGCTGTAACTAAAGTTACACTACTGTTTTATTTGCAGCGCTACCCTTTGAATCTATCGAAAGTTTCTGTTCGCAATCCCCGGTGTTATCTCAACTCCCCTTTTCAAAGCAGGCATGCCATCAAAACCAAGTGTTTCCGGGGAATCACCCACCCAATCGGATTGGGTGCCTTCAACCCTAACGGTTTTTGTTTCAGGATCGATGACAAGCGAGGCAAAAAGAGCATCCCGGTACGGACAGGTATACGCAATCCATGGATGATTGTCGATTACAGACGCAGGGTAGCTTTCATGCTTGAACTTTTCCCCAACCCAAAAGTAAGATGCCGAGTTGATGTGCAGATAGTCGACACCATCCACATGATAGCTGGCATTGATATGGGAATGCCCATTGATGGCGAGTAGGATCTTGCCTGCATGGGCACTGAGCAGTTGCTGAACTTCAAAG
>JBDLUZ010000251.1:0-3320 GCA_039805045.1 Bacteroidota bacterium
AACACATCAAAACACAAATGCAGCGGTGGTTTTGACTCAACCTGTTTGTCGTGGAGTGCCTCTTGTAGTGCCGCTGCTTCCAGCAATTCCAGTGAATGTGTTGGAAGAAAATAAATTTTGCTTTTTTCTCCTGGAGCATGCCCACTTCTGCCTGCCCTTTGAAGAAATCTGGCAACACCTTTTGGTGAGCCAACCTGAATGATTGTTTCAACAGGCCTGAAATCAACACCAAGATCCAGGCTTGCAGTGCAGACCACTGCTTTCAGCTTACCTGCGTGTAACGCATCTTCAACCCAGAAACGCAGTTCTTTATCAATACTCCCATGGTGCAGTGCAATAACGCCAGCAAGTTCCGGTGCTATCTGTAATAAAGTCTGGTACCAGATCTCACTCATTCCACGGGTATTGATGAAAATCAGCGTAGAACGGCTATTTTCTATGATTGGCAGTACCTGCCGGGCAAGTTTAATACCCAGGTGTCCAGACCATGGGTAGCTTTCAACCTCCTCAGGAAACAGCGGGATGACTTCGGTCAGCTTGTTGATTGCTGCCCGGATGATGATACCGTTATCTGCATCAGGATTTTTTAAAAGCACAGGTGCCAGTAAAACATCTCTGGCTTCAGTTAGGTTGCCAATGGTAGCTGATATGCCCCATACAGCGGGTGTGATTTCTTTATTGAAATGGATGATTCTGCTAATGGCAAGTTCAGTAAGTACGCCGCGCTTAGAACCCATCAACTCATGCCATTCGTCTACTGCAATAACTTCCAGGTTTTCAAAAAGTAATCCATGGTCTTTTGTGGAAAGGAGGATATGCAGACTTTCCGGCGTGATGATGAGTATTTCAGGCAGGTTATTGCGTTGTTTTTGTCTTTCTGCTGTTGGGGTATCACCATTTCTGATACCAACCTGCCACGACATCTCGAGGGATACGATGGCCTCTTCCATTGCCCTGCCAATGTCTTTTGCAAGTGCCCTGAGTGGTGTAATCCAAAGCAGGCGGATTTTATTTTTTTTCCGGGTCTGCCAGTTATCGGGATAGGCATTGATGAACCTGATGAGCGCACCCAGAAAAACAGCATAAGTCTTGCCGCATCCTGTTGGGGCATTAACCAATCCACTTTTCCCTTCAGCTATCAGCTTCCAGGCCTCCTCCTGAAATGGAAATGGACTTTTTTCCTGCCGGTCAAGCCATGATGATATAATTTCGAAGCCGTGCACCTTATTTATCCTGTGAGCCTCCAATGAGCAGGACAATTTCCCCACGAACACTTTTACTTGAAAAATGATCATGCACTTCCTGAAGGGTACCACGTATGGTCTCTTCAAATTTTTTAGACAGCTCACGGGAAACAGCACATGGCCTGTCTGCCCCAAAATAGGTGATGAGCTGGAGCAGCGTTTTCACAAGCCTCACAGGAGATTCATAGAGAATGATTGTTCGGGGCTCGGAAGATAGACTCGTGAGCAATGTATGTCTTCCTTTTTTCAGGGGCAGAAATCCTTCAAAACAAAAGCTATCAGTGGGGAGTCCGCTGTTCACCAGTGCCGGAACAAAAGCTGTTGCTCCTGGCAGGCATTCCACACGGATATCATTTTTGATGCATTCCCTGATGATGAAGAACGCAGGGTCGGAAATGCCAGGTGTTCCTGCATCCGTGATGAGTGCAAAGGTTTTGCCGGCCTGCAGTTCTTCTATGAGTCTGCTGGTTATTTTGTGTTCATTGTGCTGGTGATATGGGAGCATTGGCTTGCTAATGCCATAATGCTTGAGCAAGACACCTGAGGTTCTGGTATCTTCAGCCAATATTGTGTCCACTTCCTGTAAAACCGTAACAGCTCTATAGGTCATATCAGCGAGATTGCCTATTGGCGTTGGTACGATATACAACATGATGAATGGATTGAATTCCTCAGATGATGCTAACCTCAAAGGACTCCATCACCTGGTTGGCCAGAAGCTTTGAAGCCGCAAGTTCTCCAGCTTGTAAGGCGGCAGCTTCACTTTCGGCATCAACCTGCAGTGTTATTCTCTTGCCAATCCTTACATCTCCGATTTGATTCAGTCCCAGGTTATGAAGTCCACCTAATACAGCCTTGCCTTGTGGGTCCAGCAGGTCTTTCAGGGGCATTACGTTGATGGCAACAGAATAGGTCATGTGGTCTTGTTTTTGAACAGCAAAGATACTGCAATATAGGTAAGGAAAATAAATGGCACCGCAAGCCAGTTTAAAAGGGCAATACCTGCAACAGCTAAGATAAGCAACGCATACCTTGCTTTATTCTCAGCAAAACCCCATGTTTTGAATTTGAGGTTGAGCAGGGAAAGCTTTGATACCATGAGCCAGGACATCACTACAATGATGGCATAAAGTACCCATTTGTTGAGCAGCAATAACTGAATATTGTAGGTGTTGTAAAGGAGCAGCAAAGGGAACGATGCGATAAGCAATCCCGCTGCAGGTGTTGGCACCCCTTCAAAACCTTCTCTTGTGGATGTATCGATGTTAAACCTGGCCAGTCGCCAGGCCGCAGCCATGGGGAAAATCATGGCGGGAAGCAGCCAGATCATCGACGTATCCATGCCATCAGGTTCCTGTGCAAAAGTAATTCTGAGCAGCTGGTAAAGGATGAGTCCGGGAGCAATACCAAAAGTAACCACATCGGCAAGTGAATCCAGTTGTTTGCCCATTTCCGAAGTGGCTTTGAAAAGACGGGCAACAAAACCATCCAGAAAATCTATGACAGCAGCTAGCCCAATGAAAAAGGCAGCCCAAGCAGTTCTTTCAGGTAAAAAAATCTGCCAGGTTCCGTCCTGCATGCTCAGGATCGTTTCTCCTGTTTGCAGAATCAGGATGATGGCGATGAAACCACAGCACAGGTTGAGCAAGGTGAAAAGATTGGGGATTTGTTTCATGTTGGCTGGAGTTTCATTAGTTGATAGGGGATGAGTAACGAGTGACGAGTGACAAGTGACCAGTGGCAAGGCACGAGCTTGCCAACCACAGGTTGGTAAACCTGCCGTAGGCTGGGCACAAGGCACGAGGCACGAGCTTGCCGTAGGCTGGGCACGAGGTTAGTGTTTCATCAGTTGTTCGATCTCTTCTGCCTTGACGGGTATGTTTTTGAACAAGTCTTTGTTACCCGTTTTGGTTATCCAGATATTGTTTTCTATTCTGACGCCCATTTGCTCTTCTTCAATATAAATACCTGGTTCAACAGTCAGTACCATTCCTTCCTTCAAGGGTTCTGTTTTGGTGCCGAGGTCGTGTACATCAATGCCAAGGTGATGTGAAATGCCATGGTATAGGTATTTCC
>JBDLUZ010000252.1:0-3319 GCA_039805045.1 Bacteroidota bacterium
ATAGACATTTTACTTGGTGCAGGCGCAGATAGGGTCATGGGTGTAAATGAATCGATGTTTCTGCCAGATCCGCTCCTTTTTGGCGTAAAGGGAGCCCGCCAATCGGGCAAACCGCTTGAAATGGAATCATCCATGTTGCTCGATTATCCTGAGCAAATTTCACAGTCAAAATCTTTGAACTGGCTGGTACCGGCAATGATTTTTTTCATAATGGGATTATTTGCATTTGTAGGTAGTACCGGGAAAAGTATAATGATGCAGAAAGTTTCAGGATGGACAGACCTCCTGATATTTGGTGTATCCGGACTGCTCGGTTTTGTACTGTTGTTTACCTGGTTTGGTACCGATCACGACAGTTTCAGGTATAACCTCAATTTAATTTGGGCAAGCCCTATTAATATACTGTTTTTTTATGAAAGGGCAAAAAAAACCGGTTGGTACAAAAAGTTGTTGAAAATCAATGCAATACTGATACTTTTATTGGTAGCAGCTTACCTGGTATGGCCGGGAATCATCAATCCACTCTTGTTTCCGGTAGTCATTGCTTTGTCATTCAGGTCCTGGATTCTCGCTCGTTCCTGATTAATTGCTTAATTTCAAGCAACAAACCGTTTCTTGAATAAACTTTTCTTACTTTTTTTGGCAGTAATCTTGTTTTCCGGAAATATCCAGGCCAGGCATATTACCGGAGGGGAATTGAGTTATGTGTATCTTGGAAAAAGTACTTCCAGCCCCAATGCAGGCAATTACCGAATCAAGTTGAAGTTGTACCGGGATTGTTTCGCAGAACCACAATTCAGCCAGACTGTCAATATTGTTTTGTATGAGTTGCCAAGCATGACTGCAACAAGTTTTTCTGTTCCTATTTTAAGGAGGGAGGATGTTGTGCTGAAATCTCCCGATCCCTGTATTGGAAATCCTCCCGTCATCTGTTATGAAGTGGCCATTTATGAAGTTGATGTACCCAACCTCCCATTCAAGCCAGATGGTTATGTTGTGGCACAGCAATCATGCTGCAGGATTCAGGATCTAACCAATATTTATTCACTCGGTAGGGGGGTAGGTGCAACATACACCACGAATATTCCGGGAACAAATGCCGGACTAACTGCACCAGAAAATGATACTCCTGTTTTCAATACAAGTGATACTGTAATAGCCTGTAGCGGTAACTACTTTAGTTTTGATTTTGGTGCAGTAGACAACAACAACGACAAGCTTGAATTTTCATTTGCCGATGCATTGATCAGCGATGGGGGGGGAGGTATGAATCAATCCACACAGCCGCCGCCCTATTCACCCGCAAGCTATACGCCAGGGTTTGCCGGAAACAGTCCTTTGGGAAACAAGGTTCGTATCAATTCCACTACAGGAGCAATCTCGGGTATTGCCCCACTTTCAGGCATTTATGTACTTACTGTTGCTGTATCTGAAATCCGTGGAGGTAATGTTATCAATGTACACCGGAAAGACTTACACCTCAAAGTTGCAGACTGTTCTGTAGCAGCGGCTGCACTGGAACCTGTATATACGTTATGTAAAGACGAATTGCTGCTTTCCATATCCAACAATTCAACAAGTGACAAAATCAAAACCTATGAATGGGATATGGACACATTGAATAAGTCTGATCGGTTTGAGACTGCACAATCTGTTCGTTATCAGTACAGTCGTCCGGGAGATTATACAATCAGACTGATCACGAATAAAAATGATGTATGTTCTGATACGGCCTATGCTACAGTAAAAGCATATCCGGGCTTCAAGCCGGCATGGTCAATAGAACAAACCTGCGCCACGGTACCCTATACGTTTAAGGATTTGTCAACCACTACCTACGGTACAGTAAACAGTTGGCAATGGAATTTTGGAAATGTTGCCGATCTTACAGATGTTTCGATAACCCCAAATGCTAGCTATACATATCCGGCAGAAGGCATTTATTTTGTATCACTTGTTGTTGGAACAACAGTTGGCTGTACGGATACGCTCAGGCAGGAATTGAATGTAAAAGCAAAACCAGAACTGTTTTTAAACGCAGATACTGTAATCTGTGATGTTGATACCTTGCAACTCAATGCAAGGGGTACCGGGGCTTTCAGCTGGAGTCCGGATTACAACATAAGCAGTCTTACCAGCTCCTCACCAAATGTCAGTCCTGACCGCCCCACACGCTATTCTATTACCCTTACCCAATCACCTGGCTGCTTCAATACGGCTTCAGTTTTTGTGGATGTTAAGTCTCTTGTTACATTGAGTCTTGCAGCTGATACAACTATTTGCCTGGGAGACAGTGTTCAGTTGCGACCAGATTCGGATGGTGTCAATTTCGAATGGACTGCCCCGGCTGGATCTTATCTTTCTGATTTGAAACAAAAGAATCCTTATGTGAGGCCTACTTCAGACATGCGTTATCAGGTCTTGGCAACCATCGGCAAGTGTTTTGCTACGGATGAGATACTCGTCAAGACAGTTCCATACCCCAAGGCTATTGCAAGTGCTGATACTGCCATATGTTATGGTGATGCCATTCAATTGTTTGTGTCTGGGGGAACTGCATACAGCTGGAAACCTGCAGGGTTTGTAAGTAATCCAATTTTAGCGTCTCCTTTTGTGAAACCACTGGCAACAACAGATTTTATTGTCAGTTCAACTGATTTCAAGGGTTGTCCGAAATCTGTTTTTGATACCGTTAAAGTGACTGTTATTCCACCCGTATTGGCGTTTGCCGGAAATGATACGGTAGTTGTAGCCGGTCAGCCACTTCAGCTTAATGCGACAGGGGCTGTTGATTATGCCTGGTTTCCCCCTGTAAACCTCTCTAACGCCTTTATTGCTAATCCCATAGCGTTGCCTAATGATGATGTCATATACCGGGTTAAGGTTTCAACCCGAGAAGGTTGCTATGCCTTTGATTCCCTGAAAGTAAAAGTTTACAAGACTCCTCCGGAAATATTTGTGCCAACCCTTTTTACACCCAACGGAGACGGGTTAAATGACTTTTTGAAGCCAGTTCCTGTTGGTATTTCCAAGTTTGTGTATTTCAGGGTTTACAACAGGTATGGACAGCTGGTTTACAGTGCAAATGATTTTATTTCTGGATGGGACGGTAGGTTCAAGGGAAGGGACCAAGGAAATGAATCTTTTGTATGGCATGCATTTGCAGAAGATTATTTGGGTAATAAGTTATATCGAAAAGGTCAAACAACATTGATAAGATAGTTATGAGTAGAAAAATTTTAGTGACCGGCGCAAGTTCCGGGTTTGGAGAAGCTATAGCCTGGAAATTTGCAGCTTCAGGTGATAATCTGGTAATCAC
>JBDLUZ010000253.1:0-3302 GCA_039805045.1 Bacteroidota bacterium
ATGGTTGGCTATTGGTTTGGCGCAGCGAGCGGGCCATTCCTTTTCAGCAGGAAGGATACGTTTTTCTTCAAGAAAAAGCACCTATTTGCAGCAAAAGAGTTCTATGACAAGCATGGCGGAGGCGCAATCGTTTTTGCCCGCTTTCTACCAATTATCCGCACTTTTGCTCCAATAATTGCTGGTATTGTGCGCATGGAGCGCCATAAATTTACCCTTTATAACGTCATTGGGTCAATTTCTTGGGCCGTTAGTATGCTATTTGCAGGACATTACCTGTATAAATTCTTTCTCAAACAGTTTGGGTTTGATCTCAAGGATCGTTTGGAGTTTATTGTACTTGGCATTATCTTGGTTACCACTGCACCGGTTATCATAAGATTACTTCGCAAACCCCAAAAATAGTCTTCAATATTATAATTGCAATTTTGAATTTATAGAAGAAAAGTTGGCTCAAGGCAATTAATCCTTTTCTACGTAGTTGAGTTTTTTCATGAAGGTTTCTTCTGTGAACCAGGCTGAAACAATAGCTATCACAATAACGATTACTCCTGTAATGATTCCGCTGGTTAGTAAGTTCCAGTTCCAGGTCTCCTGAAATAGGTTGAGGAAAAGCATGTTCATGATTGGTAATGAACCCCTCACCATGTTGGGAATGGTAGTTGCTGCTGTTGCCCTTAGGTTTGTGCCAAACTGTTCAGCGCCCATGGTTACAAATATGGCCCAGAATCCACTGCTGAAGCCAAGTAGTCCACATATGAAATACATGGAAGCATCCTGGTTGTTGAGCGGGCTGAAGTACAATCCACAGGCGAGGATTGTGAGACCATAAAAAATAAACAAAGCTTTCTTCCTGCTCCTGAAATATTGGCTCACAAATCCAATTACTATGTCTCCTAGAGAAATTCCGATATAGCCAAACATCGTGGCCTTTCCGGAGTCGATTAGGCTATTAGGATAGAGGTCCGATGCAAACCTGTTTGAGTAATTCATCAGGATGCCGATTACATACCATGTTGGTAAGCCAATTAGAATGGCAAGTGCATATTTTCTGAATCGTTTGGCATTAGTAAAAAACATGAAAAAGTTCCCTTTCTGAATATTAGTAAGCTTAGTCTTCTGGTACATCAGACTTTCCATGATGCTTACACGCATAAGCAGCAATCCTATACCCAGTACACCTCCAATTTTATAACATAAACGCCAATCGTTCGTCATTTTGAATATAAAATAGGCAAAGACAGCGCCTAGAAGACCGACACCGGCAACGAGGGATGTTCCTAATCCCCTCCTGCTGCGTGGCAGTAGTTCACTTACCAGGGTAATTCCGGCACCCAATTCTCCTGCCAGTCCGATTCCGCCAATAAACCTTGCCCACGCATACTGTTCAACAGTTTGGACATAGCCCGTTGCGAAATTGGCAATGGAGTAAAGAAGAATGGAGCCAAACAATACACTGAGTCTACCTTTTTTATCACCTAACACTCCCCAAAGTATTCCACCCAGAAGCAGGCCTGTCATCTGCCAGTTGATAACTTTGGTGCTGGCTTCAAGCATGGGTATGGCTAGATCTTCAACGCCAATGCCAAGCAGACTTGGCTTTCTGACTATGGAGAACAGTAACAATTCGTAGATGTCTACAAAGTATCCTAATGCTGCAATGATGATTGTAAGTACTACCTTATTGTTTTGTTTCTGCATCATCCATTTGTTTTAAAGGGGACTTCAATGTACAGTTTTTTCAAATAAATGTATACTTTGTAACCGTAAATTGTTTTAATCCATTTGTTGAGTCACTATTGTTACACGAGCCTCAATCCAAACTTAATGTTATGCTTTCAGCGCCTGCTATGACAAAATCTTCACGTTTTCTGATTCTGGTTGCATCCCTGGGTTATTTTGTTGACATCTATGACTTGTTGATTTTTTCTATTGTTCGTGAGCCAAGTCTGCGTGATATTGGTGTTCCGGATTCTCAGATAGTAAGTGCTAGTGCAATGATCATCAACTGGCAGATGACCGGCCTGCTTTTGGGTGGAATCCTTTGGGGTATAATGGGGGATAAGCGCGGAAGGTTAAGTGTTTTGTTTGGGTCTATATTATTGTATTCCATCACGAATTTCATCAATGGTTTTGTTCAAACAGTAGATCAGTATGCGCTCCTCAGGTTTATAACAGGTATCGGACTGGCAGGAGAATTGGGTGCAGGAATTACGCTCGTGAGTGAAATGATGCCAAAGAACAAAAGGGGGATCATGACGAGTTTCATTGCGGGTGTTGGAGTTTTCGGAGCAGTGCTGGCATACCTCATTTTTAAATTTACAGGTGATTGGCGTTTGTGTTATAAAATAGGCGGTGTGTTAGGGATAGCACTTTTGTTGTTGAGGGTCAGTGTAGCTGAAAGCTTGATGTTCAAAAAGGTTGCTGCAGAAAAAGTACAGAAAGGAAATCTTTTCCAGTTGTTTATCAGGCCTGCTTTATTCAGAAAATATATCCTGGCTATCCTTGTAGGGATACCTTCCTGGTTTATTGTTGGAATAATGATTACACTGAGCAATAGATTCGCAATTGAATTGTATGGAGGTACCACTCTGGTTGCTGGGGCATGCGTGATGTATGGTTACATTGGTAATGCCTTTGGCGATATAACTGTTGGTGTAATAAGTCAGTATTATCAAAGCCGGAAGAAAGCACTTTATTTTATGTATGCCTGCTGTATCCTGACTATAGGGGTTTATTTCAGTCCGTTTAACAGTTCAGATACAACTATGTATGTCATATGTTTCTTTCTGGGATATGCCTCTGGTTTCTGGGCAATCATTGTTACCATGGGGGCAGAGCATTTTGGGACAAACCTCAGGGCTACTGCGGCTACCACAATACCCAATATGGTCCGTGGCTCTTTGCCATTGATGAATATTTTGTTCAATAGTTATTTTATCAAATCATTGCATTGGTCAATGGTCAAAAGCGGAATAGTGACGGCAGTGATTGTGGTAGGGGTTGCACTAATTGCCCTTATTTTTACCGAAGAAACGTTTCATAAGGATTTGGATTATGTGGAGGAGTAGTTGTTAAGGAATAGCCTGATAATAGTGACAATTTAATTTCAAATGGCGTGTATTAAAAATGATGAATATTACATCGTTCTTTGATTTTAAGCAGGTGGAATATTAAAGCATTTTTCTCTTTTTTATTCTATTTATCATTCGATATTTATTCAAAAGGTATACCTATAGGTCATTGGTGTGATTTGTTGTTGGGTTTAAATTAGCCCATAAACGATATAATATGAAACACACAGT
>JBDLUZ010000254.1:0-3287 GCA_039805045.1 Bacteroidota bacterium
ATAGGAGGATTATTGCAAACAATCAAGGATACAAGGAAAGCAATCAATAGTATGTGCGGTAAACTACCTCCTTTTATTCATCAGAAGAATACTGATTTCAATTAGATTTAATTTTAAATCAAAATATCCTGACCCTATAAAAATGAAAAAACAACCCTACTTATCAGATTAAATACTAACTATTATACGTAATTGGAAATCGTGTATCAAATTATTTCCGGAGATTAGAGCTTGTTTGAAACTGCCAGACAATTTCTGTATCAAAATGCGATCAGGATCTGTTTTGTAATTTCTTAATAATTTCTGCATCTAGTATTCAGTATCCTAGACAACAAAGTAGCACAATGTTTACTTATGTATTTACCGATTGAAAAGTGTACCAGATTCCGGTTGAAAAGTGTACCAGTGGTTGCAGTTTAAAATTCGTCCTTTTGTTAGTAAACAAAAGGGCTCAAAATGCTGCAAATGGAAACAAATCACAGGATCATTATACTTTATTACCGTGAAGGTTTAAGTATCAGAAAGATTGCCAGAGAGCTTAATATCCATCGCAATACTGTAAAAGCGAGGATTGAGGAGCATGAGCGGTTTAAATCTTGTTCAACATCTGAGATATCTGATCCAGGTTCTGCTATGGGTCAATATTTTGTAAAAGGGCATACATATAACAGTTCTGGCCGTAAAAAACGCAGGCTTACGGATGCTATTGTTGCAATTATAGATGAATGTTTGCAGGAAAATGAGGCCAAGAAGTTGGATGGCAGGCAGAAGCAGCAGATGCGAAGGATTGATATCCATGAGCGGATTTTATCATCAGGCCATTGTATAAGTTACTCTGTGATATGCGAATACATTCAAAAGAGGCTGGCATGGCGCAAGGAAGCATTTATCCGTCAGGAATACACATTAGGGGATGTTTGTGAGTTTGATTGGGGTGAAGTCAAGCTGAATATAGGCGATAAGTACCGGCGTTATTATCTATCTGTGTTTACCTGTGCTTATAGCAATTACCGCTATTCTATCTTGTACCAGCGTCAAGATACACTTGGGTTTAAGGAGTCTCATATCCGTTTTTTTGAACATATGGGCGGCGTATTCCACCAGTTTGTTTATGATAACATGCGGGTGGCGGTGTCGCAATTTGTTGGTAAAACAGAAAAGCAACCAACGGCGGCCTTGTTGGAACTAAGCCGTTGGTACCAGTTCGAGTGGCGTTTTTGTAACACCTATAGAGGTAATGAGAAGGGTCATGTAGAGCGGAGCGTGGAATACATCAGGCGAAAAGTTTTTGCTTTTAAGGATTCCTTTTCAAGTATTGAGGAGGCCCAGGAATATCTTATAGCCCGGGTAGGAGAACTCAATGAACGATCTGTGATAAAAGGTCAGCAGAGTCCGGCCGAAAGGTTGAAATTGGAAAAACCGAATCTTTACCCTTATCCCGGTAATATGGAATGTTTTAGTGGGGAATATTACCGGGTTGATAAATACGCAACTGTTTGCTTTGGTACCAACCGCTATTCTGTTCCCGATAATCTATGCGGTAGAATGGTCTTTATCAAGGCATATGCCAATCAACTGAGTGTATATGACAACAACAAGGTGGTATGCACACACGTACGCTCATACGAGCGTTATGGTTGGCATATTGATGTCAATCATTATCTGAATACGCTTCAAAAGAAACCGGGTGCGTTAGCAGGCTCTTCGGCACTGAAGCAGGCCCCTGATTGGTTGCAATCCATGTATATGGATCACTTCCGGCATGATTCAAGGGGTTTTATCGAACTACTCCAATACTGCCAACTGAAGGAGATCCCTGATCAAAAACTCATACAATGTGTAGAACAGCTCATTAAGCAATACCCTTCAGGCATAACGGCTGAATATGTAATGGCTGTTGCAGGGAATCAGCCCTCTGTCAGCATGCATACTGAAAGTAACAAGCAGGATCCCATAGTAACCCGATCTATGCAGAACCTCATGGAGATGACCCTGATGATGGAACTCAATTAATATCATATTAAACAAAACAAAGATGACTAACGATATATTCAACCAAATCAATCAGATAAGCATGGAGCTTAGGTTGCCTACCTTCCGCAATAATCTGGAGTCAGTATTGGTAAAAGCCCAAAAAGACCAAATATCCTATGAGCAATTGATTTTAAGCTTGCTACAAACAGAATTAGAAACCAGAATGATTAACCGGAAGAAGGCGCAGTTGCGTAATGCCGGTTTTCCACAGCTAAAACATTTGCAGGATCTCGTTCGCAAAGAACTTCCTGCTGACGCAGCAAATAAGCTGCCGGAGCTGGAAACATTGGATTTTATCCATGCCGGGCAGAATGTCATTCTGGGTGGGAGTCCTGGAACAGGTAAAACACATATCGCTATAGGCCTGGGCATTAAAGCCTGTCAAGCAGGTCACTCCGTTTTATTTACAACGGTTTCTCGGTTGCTTACACAAATCCGTGAATCCCACTCGAGCAGAACACTCCGTAGTCTGGAATTGAAATTTGAAAAGTATGATTTGGTAATCTGTGATGAGTTCGGATATATCTCCTTTGATAAGCCAGGTGCAGAATTGCTTTTTAACCACCTTTCATTGAGGACTGGAATAAAATCGACCATCATCACGTCAAATCTGGCCTTTGATAAATGGAATGATATTTTTGGCAACGATACCGTATTGACTGCGGCACTATTGGACAGATTGACACACAAAGCACATTTAATCAATATGAATGGGAACTCATTCAGGATGAAGGAAACCAAAAAAATGCAACAAACTAAAAAATAATGCCCAGACAACCGGTAATATTCCTAGCAGGTTGCACCTCTGCAGAGCCTGTTTCCGCTTCTTACTGGTGGAACAAAATTACCTGAAATTTTAAAAAAAGGAGGCCACTTGGAAAAATTAAAATAACCGCTAAAAGAAAAAAGAACCAAAAAAGAAACAACGGAATGGGCTATCGCCCATCTCTCTGTTAATCAGGTTTTTTAAGGCATAAATATCCAAGCATATTTTAACCAATTCTATCTACATTTATGAAGCAATCACTGGTACACTTTTCACCCGGAATAGTGGTACATAATTGAACCGGTACATACACACATCTGCATTTATGCAAATGAAACTTTTTCCCAAAAAGATAGATCTCAGGACAGTTACTAGTTAATAAGTGAAACCTGTTGAACGTTTATTAAACAATAGACAAGTTAGAAAATATAATTATAAAACCCCTTGTATGTACCGGTTCAATTATGTACCACTATTCCGGGTGAAA
>JBDLUZ010000255.1:0-3280 GCA_039805045.1 Bacteroidota bacterium
AGTGATGTTCTAGGGCCTATAGCTCAGCTGGTTAGAGCACCTGACTCATAATCAGGGGGTCCCTGGTTCAAGCCCAGGTGGGCCCACGTTGAAAATCAAGCAGTTATGAAGAGAAATCTCATAGCTGCTTTTTTATTTCGAAGCAATTAGCATGTTTTGTTGTGGTTTTCATTTAATAGTAAACTATGCTGGAGTGATGTATTTATTCTTATTCGTACACACATGTTTTGGATGTGAAGTTGGAAGACTGATTTTTATGTTTTGGACACAAATCAGAATTTGTAAACTACAAATCAATTTTCAAGGAAGTGGCAAAAGTAGTTCCAAGCTGGCTAAACTGCGAACCATAATATCCAAGTATGCGGTATCGTCCATTGAAAGTGATACCGCCTTCCAGCAATTGCTTGCGCAATGGGTCTGATAAATAGGTTTCTCCAACTGAATCTAATCCTTCCAGCTTCCACTTTGGCATTACATTAAAAATGTTGTTAACTGTAAATGACCACTGCATGTTTTTTCTGATCTGACGTGCTACATGAAAATCAGTTGTCATCGCCGGAGAAAAAACCTGCCTGACATGTTCCATAATCAATCCGCCATTATTTATATCCTGATAAGCTGTACTTCCAAATAGCGTATTGTTCAAGTGATACGCCATCTTGTTGATTCTATAAGAAGCGCCCGAAACCACTTTGTATCGGGGTCTGCTGCTTTCAATAATCGACTTTATCAACGCATCTGAAATGGTTGCTCCTGAATTGGCAATCGGCTCGGGATCCAAAACCTTTCCTATGATTCGGTTATCGGTAACAAAATTGGCTGCTAAATTCAAATTCATTTTACCATTGCCCACGCGCAGCAAACTGTATTGTGCAACAAAATCAAATCCTGCTGTGTGCGTGTTGATGCCATTCACAAAAAATTGTGCACTGGCTATGCCTGCAGCCTGCAATACGCCATAGAGCTGCGTAGATGGATCGCTGGAAGTGATGCTGGCACTGTAAAGAATCCTGTCACGCAGGGTAATATCGTAGTAATCCAACGTGATGCTGAAATTCTGTACTGGTTTGAACGAGAAGCCCGTTGTAAAGTGAAACGATTTTTCTGGTTTCAGTAGGGAAACACCTAGCTGTCGAACCTCTTTGCTGCGGTTACTGTATAGCCCAAATAGCTTTACATCTCCCTGAAAATAATTGGAGTTGATAAGCTCAGTATAAATCTGATGTAAGGCAGGGGCCTTGAAACTGGTAGAAACGCCTGCACGGACCACCAATCGGTTGTCTTCACTCAAATACCTGCTTGATACTTTCCAAATGAACGCATTTCCAAAATCAGAATAATTTTCAACCCTGGCTGTGGCATTCATCAGCATTTTCGAACTGGGCTCCCAGGTTAAATCACCATAAGCACCAATGTTGTAACGGGTGTTGGTGGATTGACTATTTTGGCCAATACCAGGATATGAATTGGATCCTTCACCAAAAGAAGAAGCCGTGTCGCCTGCAATTACAGTGTAGGTCTCATTTCTAAACTCGCTGCCAAAAGCAATTTTCACCTTATCACTCAAACTGGTGGATGCATCATAGTTACCCACTACATTGGAAAAAGAAAATCCGCCTGGCTTAAAACGAGAGGGACTGGCAGCGCCAAGCGAGGCATTTACGGTATTTTCTATGGTATAGGTTTGCCGGTTGCCGCCAATAGTCCAACTCAAATCATGCACCCAACCTTTTTTGTGTTGCTTTATACCAACCGTTGCATTGTAATCATTGAGGTCTCCTTCAAAAGTTGGCATATACCCCAAATAGCCTTCATACAATGCGTTGGTTGTGCCGGTATAATTAGGCTGACCCGGTTGTGTTGTATGCAACACACCCTGATCCAAACGCCAATACGGGGGTCTGTAATTGGCATTGCTGACGCTTCTGCGAAGTGCCTGTGCTGCAAATCCATACAATTCTGTTGATCCTGAAAGAGGATAACTGAAATTCACCAACCATTTGCCTACTGTTCCACCCACAATGGTTGCGCGGTTGTTTGCTGTTGGAAACCGTTTCAAATAAGCATCAATAGCCGCATCTGCTGCAGGTGTTCCGCCAAATGTGGCTTTTTCTGCAATCGGATCAACAAGGCCATTTCTTGCTGCATTGTTACGCTTGTCTAACTCCACCACATAGTTGATACTGCCCTTCCCTAATATGCCACTTGCTCCAGAATAAGTAAGCCCAGTATAAAACCCATCCATCTTGTTTGTGATTCCAGAATGGAGCTCAATACTATTGCTCACGGTATCTTTCTTCAACACAATATTGATAACACCAGCCACTGCATCTGAACCATAATGTGCGGATGCACCATCTCTTAATATTTCTACTTTTCCAATGGCCGATGTAGGTATGGCAGTTAAATCTGTTCCCGTTTCTCCCCTGCCAATTGTTGGTTGTAAAAACAATAAAGAACTCAGGTTTTTTCTTTTGCCATTGATCATCACCAAAGTGCGACTGGATCCCATGTTCCTGATTTCATAGGGATCAAAAAGGCTGGTAGCATCAGAAACGGGTTTGTTTACCGTATTGAAAGAAGGGGCACGTAACTGAAGTTGCAAATCGAGCGAGATTTCGCCTGTCGTCTTTAGCTCAGCTGCTGAAATGACATCAATTGGAATTGGTGAGCCAAAAAGACTTCTAAGGCCCGATCTCGATCCTACCAACACAACATCCGTCAGCACATTGCCTGTAGTATCGTTGAATTTGGATTTCGAAGTGTCTCTGACTTTGTTATTTGTACCTGATGCAGATTTTACATCGACCTGCGCAAAAGATAAAACCGGAATCAGAATCACAAAGAATAAAAAATGCAAACGGTATAACATAAATAATTTTTTTTGCGCCTCACAGGAACAACGCTTACTTAAAATAACAGACACATTACAACAGGCCTGTGCTAACAATTTTTAAAGAATACCGGCGGATTTTCTTCAAGTGCAGCTTCAATTCGTTTGGCAGTAGAAGTAATCGATAATCCACCAAGATTGGTACAACGTAAAGTATGGTGTATCTGATCACCAACCGCTTTCATCGTTTGAATGACTTCATCTAGAGGTATGAGGTGTTCATAATCTGCCAGCGCCATGTTTGCGCAGGAGATCGCATTGGTAGCGGCCATGACGTTCCTACCAAGGCATGGCGCTTCTACCCGATTGCCAATGGGGTCGCATATGATACCCAAAGAATTCTGTAATGATATTGAGGCTGCTGCAATGGATTGTTCCAGTGTTCCG
>JBDLUZ010000256.1:0-3266 GCA_039805045.1 Bacteroidota bacterium
GTGCACGAGCTTCATCCCTTTGAATGGAGCCGGCAGTTTATCGAACTTCAGCTTTACTTTCTCAACCCTGTACCTGTATTTATTGCTGAAACCATATAACAGGGTGCCGAACAATCCGCCGCCAACACCTATACCCAGCCAAGATAAAAAAACTGACCTGGTAATTGAATTATCTGAAATGGGGTTATTTGAGTTAACAAGGTTTATAGCTTTTCCGCCTCCCCATTGTAAAAATCTGCGCAGGTCATCCACTAAAAAGAACAATGCCGCAACTAACTTCGCAATAAAGAAACCGGTTACTATAGCAAAAAGATAGGTCCTCACAAACCGAGGAAGTGTTTCAAGACTGAAATAAGGAAGTAAAAGGAATAACAAAACAGCAACCACCGTAAATGACCAGTAAATCCCATGTATAATGAGTCTTGGCCTAACTGAAAGTGATGCTGTAACCAGTTTCAGTGACTGAAAAACATAAATATCCAGTGCAAGCATCAGCACTATAAAAATCCAGGATCCAAAAAGTCTTTTCATGAAATTGCTACATTGTTTACCAAACTAACATAAATTTATACTTAATGTTCCCGAAAATGGTGCCGAAAGTGTAATTTTGCCATCCTGTCATCAAAGAAAACAAGAAAAACCATGGCGCGTATCATAGGTGTTGCAAATCAAAAAGGTGGTGTTGGAAAGACCACTACAGCAATCAATTTAGCGGCCAGTCTGGCAGTTCTGGAGTACCGGACGCTACTTGTTGATGCTGATCCACAGGCAAACAGTACTTCAGGAGTTGGATTTGATCTTCAGAATATTCAACAGAGCATATATGACTGCATGATTGGGGACACCCAGGCCGCGGAAACCATTCTCAAAACTGAAATTCCAAACCTCGACCTTATCCCCTCTCATATCGATCTCGTAGGGGCTGAGCTGGAAATGATTAATTACCCCAACCGTGAGAATGTCATCAAAAATCTGTTACAAACCATACGGGATGAATATGATTTTATCATCATAGATTGTTCACCTTCACTCGGACTCATAACCGTTAATGCACTGGTTGCATCAGACTCTGTTGTGGTTCCTGTTCAGGCTGAGTTTTTCGCTCTTGAGGGATTGGGGAAATTGCTTAACACCATTAAAATAGTCCAGAGCAGACTCAATACCGATATGGTAATAGAAGGTATCCTGATGACCATGTATGACTCGAGATTAAGGCTCTGTAATCAGATTGTGAATGAAGTCAGAAGGCATTTTGATGCCCTTGTTTTCGATACACTGATTCACAGAAATGCTCGCTTAAGTGAAGCTCCCAGTGTAGGCAAACCGGCAATCCTCTATGATGCGGAAAGTAAAGGTTCTATCAATTACCTGAACCTGGCCAAGGAAGTCCTCCAGAAAAATAACATGACCAAGATTAAAGAGTCAGAAAGAACCCTAAACACAGACCATGAGCAATAACGCAAGTCCCAAGAAAGAAGCCCTCAACAGAGGAATTCGTTCCCTCTTGGGAAGCATAGATTCGGATTTAAAAGGGCCAGCAGGCACACTTAAACCTGAAGTTGTTACCAAAACAACTTCAGTATCAAGAATTCCACTGGATGACATTATTCCTAACCCTCAACAACCGAGGCAGGATTTTGACCAGCAGGCAATTAACGAGTTGTCTGAATCACTTAAGCTGCACGACATTATCCAGCCACTGACTGTAAAACAACTTCCATCAGGAAAATTCAAACTGATAGCGGGAGAAAGAAGGTGGAGAGCAGCAAAACTGGCAGGCATAACAGATGTACCGGTCTATATCAGAGAAGCTGATGACAAGCAGGTTTTGGAATTGGCATTGTTGGAAAACTTACAGCGTGAGAATCTGAATGCCATTGAAATAGGCCTTAGCTACCAGCGATTGATGGACGAATGCTCGATGACACAGGAAGAAGTGGCTACTCGGATGGGGATGGACAGAAGTACTGTTTCAAATTATATCAGGATGTTGAAACTGCCTCCAGACATCGTTGTTGGCGTGAGAAATGGCAGCTTATCTATGGGGCATGCCAGGGCGCTAATTAATGCAGGTGATGTTGATAAACAGTTGTATGTCTGCAATGCAATTCTGTCGAAAAAACTTTCTGTCAGGCAAACAGAAGAGCTGGTCAAACAACTTTACAAACCCGGAAAAAAATCCACACCAGCCCAACCGAAACCACAAAGCAATAACTTCACAAAGATTCAGGATCAGTTGAGTAATCATTTCGGAACAAAAGTGAACCTTGATCATAAAAGTACAGGTAGAGGTAAAATAAGCCTGGAATATTATTCTGTGGAGGAACTGAATAGCTTACTTGAAAAAATGAAAGTGAATATACACTAATGTGTAAACACCTGTTCAAAGGACTATTTACAATCAGTTTGCTGTTTTTGACGGTTTCGCATACCAGTGCGCAACGGCTCAAAGACACCACACTCCAAAAGGCTTTATCCGATACCACCAAAAAGAAGAAATCACCTGCATCAAAAGCTGCACTTATGTCTGCGATACTGCCAGGCCTTGGACAAGTCTACAATAAGAAATACTGGAAAGTACCGCTCGTTTATGGAGTCATAGCAATTCCCGTCAGCACTTTTAAATATAACCGGGAATGGTATCAAAAAACCAGGTTCGCTTTTTCTGCAAAACTGGATACCAGCCTGGCAAATGATGCCCTGATAGTAAGGGAATTACAACCATTGTCAACAGAATCACTCAAACTTTACCGGAATCAGTTCAGGAAAAATATGGATTTTTCAATTTTGGGAATTCTGGTTGCATGGGGGCTTAATGTTATTGATGCTACAGTTGACGGACACCTCAGAAACTTTGATATAAACAGTGGACTGACAATGGGTATTAAACCAAAAATTTCTTCACCCCAGGCACCACTTGGCTTAGCCATTTCCATTTCACCTAATTACAAAAAGCCTCTTCCTCGGGTAAATATCAACTGATTTATCTTTTTTTATTTTCAATTTCAAGGCATGAATATAGCAATAGTTGGATACGGTAAAATGGGCAAAATCATTGAAGAAGTTGCCATTTCAAGAGGACATACTGTTGATGTGAAAATTGACCTGAATAACTTGCATGATTTTAATCGGGAAGTATTTGCTTCCATAGATGTAACCATAGAATTTACCGGTCCGCATACAGCATTCGATAATGTAATGAAATGCCTTGAAATGAAAATGCCTGTAGTATGTGGTTCAACAGGATGGCTTGAAAGATTACCAGA
>JBDLUZ010000257.1:0-3255 GCA_039805045.1 Bacteroidota bacterium
TGTGGATAGAAAATGGAAACATGGTACCAGCAAAGCAGAGCTGGTAAAGAGTATCAAAGAGGGCTATGCTGATTTCGGCATGCCTGCCTGGGGGGAAATTATCCCAGATAAAGATGTTCAGGGACTGGCAGATCTGATTGTGGAGAGCCTGAAAACTGTTTCACAATATGATTTCACCAAAGAGAAAAAAAGTACTGATGGACCGGCAATTTTCAAGTCTGCTGGCATGACCGTAAAACTCGATACCATTGCAACTGGTTTAACGAGCCCTTGGGGTTTCGAGCAGCTTCCGGATATGACTTACCTTATTACAGACAGAAATGGCACTTTGTACCATGTTGATAAAAATAAAACCAAAACTGCCGTCAAAGGTACCCCTGCTGTATATGCTGAAGGTCAGGGTGGTATGCTGGATATTACCATTCATCCCAAATATGCAGAAAATGGATGGATTTACATTTCCTATGCAAAGAGTAAGGTAGTGGATGGTAAAACCCTGGGTACAACAGCTGTTGTTCGTGGTAAAATACGCAATGGTGAGTTTGTGGAGCATCAGGAAGTTTTTGAAGGACTTCCCTATACTGCAACAAAGCACCACTATGGTTCAAGACTTGTTTTTGATAAAAAGGGTTTTCTTTTTATCTCAATGGGTGAGCGCGGACAGGAAAAAGTATTTCCACAAGATCTTGAAACAGCTCCTGGTAAAATTCACCGGATAAAAGATGATGGTAGCATACCAGCAGACAATCCATTTGTAGGGAAAGGTAAGGCTGTAGCTTCTGTCTATACTTATGGTAATAGAAACCCGCAGGGTATGACCATGGATCCGGTAACAGGACTTATTTGGGAAACTGAACACGGACCAAGAGGTGGTGATGAACTTAACCTGATACAATCAGGTGCCAACTATGGCTGGCCTGTAATTACTTATGGTATCAATTATGATGGTAAGCCCATTTCAGCTATCAGTAAAAAAGAAGGTATGTCACAACCCGTAACTTACTGGATTCCTTCTATCGCACCAAGTGGATTGACATTTGTAACAGGTGATAAATACCCAGCGTGGAAAGGTAGTTTACTTGTGGGGTCGCTCCGCTTTAATCACATCAACCGTTGTGTGATGAAAGACAATAAAGTAGTCAGTCAGGAGAAGATACTTTTGAATATCGGCAGAACCAGAAATGTTGAGATGGGAAGAGATGGTTATATCTATGTGGGTATTGAAGGGCCTGGAACAGTATTTAGAGTAATTCCACAATAAAAAATTAAGGGGGCATTTAGCCCCCTTCTCGTTTAAATTTCATTACAAGGCGCTCAACTGAGCGCCTTTTTAGCATAATCAATGCATTTCTTGACTTCCTTCACAGCGTCGGAATCTGCAGGTATATCGTATTCCAGTTCTACTGAAACAGGTATGCTGTATTTCTTTTTCTTCAATAATTGAAGTATTTCCACAATTGGTGTATCTCCTGTTCCCCAGGCAACATTGGTACCACCATTGGTTTTGTTTTTTCTGTCTTTCAGGTGCATGGAAGTTATCCTATCGTGTTTTGCTTCAATCAATGCAAGCAGACTTTCTTTCGTGTTGTTGCCACCGGCCGCAATATAGTGTCCACAGTCGAGGTTCATAGAATTATAAGGCGACTGTGCCAGTGCTTCGTCCCAGGCAGTATCTGTGGCCTGAAGGTGGGCATGGTAACCAACATACACTTTGTGTTTAGCTGCAATATCACCTAGTCTTTTAGAGTGAGCAGGCTTGCCGGGTATTTCTACTGTTACTGAAGTTGCTCCCAGTGCTTTAGCAGCTTTCATGGCATATTCAATTTCTGCATCGCTGTTGTTTTCACCCAGTGCATTGGGTTTGTAAGCGTAGATCGTAACGCCTGCCTCTTTGAATTTTTGTTTTATTTCAACAAACTTTTCCATAGATACAGTTTCACGCCAGGCTTTGGTTTTTTCAGCTCGCTCTGCAAAAGATTTACGCATTTCATCAGTCATCTGTGGCCGCTGTCCTCCTGCTGGTGGACGCATGGGTCCGGTTGATGCATACGGGTTTCCAGCATAGGCTTCTGCAGGGTCACCCATCAGCTCTATGGCATTGATACCACACGCTTTACAATACCCTATCAGGTCGTCAATCGTACCGGGCATACTCCTGAATGAATAGGTGATGGCACCAAGATAAACCTTGTAGGCTTTGTTTGTTTCTGCCATTGCAAGGAGATCTTTGGAAAGAAATAATCCTGTACCAAGTAGCGCTGTTTGTGAAAGGAAGTTCCTTCTTGAATTTTTGATATGGCTCATGTGAACTGATTTTATTTTAAATATACTGAATAAAATCCTGACTTCCTTTAGATTTGCGCTCATTAAAACACATGATTGATGGATACATCCTGGTTGTCGAGAACACAATTGCTCATTGGTGAAGAAAAGTTGATGCACCTAACACAACAGCATGTGATGGTGGTTGGATTAGGTGGTGTGGGATCCTTTGCTGCAGAATTCATTGCACGGAGTGGAGTGGGCAGGATGACAATCATTGACGGGGATGTTGTTGATCCAACAAACAGAAACAGGCAGTTACCTGCATTGTCTACCAACCATGGTATTTCCAAAGCATTGATTATGGAAGAGAGGCTTCGTGCCATCAATCCAGAGATAGCATTGACTGTTGTGCGTTCATTTGTAAATCCTGATATGGTTAAGGATTTGTTTGTTGTTAAACCCGATTATGTTATTGATGCGATTGACAGCATAACACCCAAGATTACTTTTCTAAGGGAAGCGTATGGACAAGGTATTCGTGTGGTAAGCAGTATGGGAGCAGGTGCAAAACTGGACCCAACAAAGTTGCAGGTAGTGGATATTTCCAAGACTTATAATTGTCCGTTTGCCCAGCAGATTCGTAAAAATCTGAAGCAGCATGGTATCCGTTCAGGTATCAAAGCTGTTTTTTCTCCTGAAAAGCATATCAAGGAAAGCCTGATGCTCACAGATGGTAAGAATTTCAAAAAATCAGCCTACGGAACCATCTCTTATCTCCCTGCCGTATTTGGTGCCACAGCGGCTTCTGTTGTTATCCGGGATTTGATTGGTGAAAAGTATATTTGATTTTTTGATTGATCAGATTTCTTCAGGTGCATATTCATATACCTCTTTAGAAAATGCCTGTTCCATGCGGGTTCTGTCGAATGCTTTTTCCTGATTGGCAAGAAAAATTGTTGCCACCCCGTTACCTATAAAATTGGTGATGGC
>JBDLUZ010000258.1:0-3249 GCA_039805045.1 Bacteroidota bacterium
GGCACAAGGCACGAGGGTCAGCGATTTAGTCTTTCCCTGCAATAAGCATTGAATTCATCATCACCCACTTCATATTCATCATCGTCAGCATCATCGGTATAAGCCTGAAAAAGGGTGTTGTTTTTGAAATCTATGGTGAGCAGGTCATCTTTGATGACAACATTGTTGAGCTCATTCCAATTGATTTTCTTTGGGAACAAGCCGGATTTTACAATTACATCGTTGCTGAATCCTACTTCTGAGTTTTTTGAAAAGTGCCAGTCGAACAATCCTGCCAGGATATAAAGCTGTCCGAGATACGGAATTGCAGTACTGAAAAAGATACCCAAGCCTGTAACCCCTAATATTAGGGCGTAGGAAACCTGTTTGCCTTTCTGCTGTTCAACCAGTTTTGAAACCAGCAGTGCTGCTGAAATGAATACAAATAAGTAAGTGAGCAGGTTTTTGGGGTTGATGTATACCGAGGCGGCAAAAGGAAGAACAGCTAATATGATCATCAACCTACTGGTTTTTGAAATCAGCTTTCTGTTGTGATTCTTGAGTACAACAACATAATCATATACCTTGTTCTTGTTCATCCTGTTATTTATCGCATAACATCAGGTTACTGAGTTTGAAGAGCACCCGTGAACCAACATTTTCATCCCAACCATTGCTGCTGATACCTGTTTCACTCAGGTCGAAGCCGATAATTTGTCTTCCGCTGTTGTGTATTTTCCTGAAAAGGAAATTGAGCTGCTCCAATTCAAATCCTCCTGGAACCGGAGTGCCGGTATGCGGACAAAGCTTCGGATCGAGACCGTCAATGTCATAGCTGATATAGACATTTTGGGGGAGCTGACTGATGATTTCATCAGCGATAAGAGACCAGGTATCACCAGAAAACTGGCGTTCTTTCAGTTCTTTTTCAAAATAGGTGACGATCCTGTGACCGCTATCGCAAATATATTTCCACTCAGCTTCGCAATAGTCGCGTATGCCCAGCTGGATGAGTTTTGAAACCTGCGGAATATTTTCAAGTACGTTGTACATGATTGATCCATGCGAATTATCCAAACCCTCGTATGACTTCCTCAGGTCGCAATGTGCATCGATTTGTAAAACGCCAAAATCTTCATGCTTTTCTGCCAGTGCTTTGATAAGTCCGAATGCAATCGAATGATCCCCACCCAGCAATCCAACCTGCTTGCCATTGTTGAGCTGAACTTTGGAAGATTCGTACACCCAGTTATTCATCCAGGCACAACCCTCGTTCACCTCTTTCAGTGTTTTACACATGAATTTGTTCGTTTCAACTTTTTCTCCCGAGTTGATGAAGTTGAGGTAGAGCTCATTCTCTTTCCGGAGAATGTCATTTTTGAGTAAAATCTTCTTGTCTACCGGCAACATGAACACACCTTTCTTCCAACTGTTTTGAAATTGGCTGTCGAACAGGTCAACCTGCAAACTTGCCTTCAGAATGTGTTCCGGCGCCCTGGCAGTGCCTCCCTTGAAGCTTACAGTCACTTCCCAGGGAACGGGAATGACAATAAGCTGTGCGTTTTCTTCGTTATAGGGAAGTCCGAAAACATTATTGTTCGCAACGCTGACCCCATTGGGGTCGAAGCGGGATAGATCAGCGATCATATGGGTTTTTGAGGACCGCAATTTAGTGCCTTTTTAACTAACTTTGTACCAATATTCTTAATCATGAAAAAGACGCATGTTTTAGGGCTTGTTTTTATTGCAGCATCAATTGCTGCATTGCTTACACTGATGGACGACATCAGTACGTATGATTCTGTTGAGTCGGCCCGCAGAAAGGAAGGAAAGTTTGTTCACCTGATCGCCAAGCTTGATACTACTAAGCCGGTTATTTATGATCCTCTGAAAGATCCTAATTACTTGTCTTTTGTAGCTGTTGATTCACTTGGATCTTCTACAGCAGTTGTTTACAGAAATGCCAAACCAACTGATTTTGAAAAGAGTCAGCGTGTGGTCATGAAAGGATCCATGAAAGGTGAAGTTTTTGAATGCAAGGAGATTATCTTGAAATGTCCATCTAAATACACAGACGAAAAGGTTGCGAAATTATGATTAAATACAATGGTGAACATCTGCTGATCGGACAGATTGGTATGTTCCTGACTCTACTGGCTTTCATTGCCGCCCTCGTGGCGGCATTTGCCAATTTTAAGGCTGCAAATGCAAATGAATTGGAAGAAAAACCCTGGCGCAAGCTCGCACGGATTTCTTTCCTTACCAACGCAGTATCTGTAATTGGCCTCTTTGTTGTGCTTTACCTGATCATTTATAACCACTACTTCGAATACAAGTATGCACATTCGCATTCCAAGCGCAGCTTGGATATGCAGTACTTGCTCAGTTGTTTCTGGGAAGGTCAGGAGGGTAGCTTCATGCTTTGGGCATTCTGGAACGCTATCCTGGGTGCGGTGCTGATCAAATGGTCTCGCAAATGGGAATACCCTGTGATGTCTGTGATGAGTATTTTACAGCTGTTCCTGGCGAGTTTCCTGTTGGGTATTTATTTCTTCGACATCCGGATTGGTACCAATCCATTTGTTTTAATGCGGAATGAATTCCCGGATGCTCCTATATTTCAGGATGCTAATTACCTCACCAAATATTTAACAGACGGAAATGGTCTGAATATCCTCTTGCAGAATTACTGGATGGTTATCCATCCGCCGGTTCTGTTTCTGGGTTTTGCTTCAGCTGCCGTTCCTTATGCCTTTGCCGTTGCCGGCCTCTGGAAAAGAGACCATGCGGGCTGGGTTAGGGCTGCCATGCCATGGGCTTTGTTCAGTGCAGGTATACTCGGATTGGGTATTATGATGGGTGGTGCCTGGGCTTACGAGTCGCTTACCTTCGGTGGTTACTGGGCGTGGGATCCTGTTGAAAATGCTTCCATGGTGCCTTGGCTTCTGTTGGTTGCAGGTATTCACACCATGTTGATATTCCAAAGTACTGGTCATTCCCTGAAATCTTCATACCTGTTTATTTCACTGGGTTATTTGCTTGTTTTGTATTCAACTTTCCTGACCCGTACAGGCGTATTGGGAGATACTTCGGTTCACTCATTCACTGGAGAAGGAAACTCACTATACTGGCACCTCCTGCTGATGCAGTTTGTATTCATTGGATTGCCGTTGGCACTCTACTGGAGAGACCGTAAAAATGTTCCGGTTGTGGTGAAAGAAGAGAGCATGAATTCCCGTGAGTTCTGGATGTTTGTGGGTTCGCTCCTCC
>JBDLUZ010000259.1:0-6699 GCA_039805045.1 Bacteroidota bacterium
GGCAATGCCATAGAAAAAGAACCCACACTCATCCGGGAGATCAGTGAAGCAGTCCATGCTCACAACAAAGAGACAAGCCATCTGCGACCGGCAGGAAACTAATATCCGTTTTGTGCTTTTTTTTTAGAAAAAATCACTTTATTTGCACCTCACAATTTTTGTTTACAAGACAGACTTGGAAAAATGAAAAAAAACCTGACCTCTTCATCAATAGCAGAAATGGCGCCAGCCTTTTCCATGCGTTGGGTTTTTACTGTACCTCGCGGAACAGTTTTTTTGGAACGACCGGTTCCGTTTCTGGTACGACGTTGATAGATACCACCCTTTAGTCCGACTGCCGTCGTTTGCCCATTCAGCCCTATCAGGTTGAAATGGGACTTTACAATTTTTTCAATCAGCCAGGAATGGAACAGCAAAAGCAAAAATTTGACCTACATATTGCCAGCGAAAAAGACTTTCAGTTTGCAGAAGCAATCTGCCTTGAAATGGAAGAGTCTGCTAAAGCCCGGGGAACCGGTATCGCTAAGAGAAGTCCCGATTACATCCGCAAGAAGATGGCAGAAGGAAAAGCTGTCATTGCCCTAACGGAATCAGGAGAATGGGCTGGATTCTGCTACATTGAAACATGGAGCCATGGTGAATATGTAGCGAATTCAGGACTGATTGTAAAGCCAACGCTGCGAAAAAGCGGATTGGCGAAGATGATCAAAAGGAAAATTTTCCAACTCAGCAGGGATACCTATCCCAATGCAAAAATATTCGGGCTCACCACGGGTTTAGCTGTAATGAAGATAAATTCTGAACTCGGCTATGAACCTGTAACCTACTCAGAACTTACGCAGGATGAAGCTTTCTGGGCTGGTTGTAAAAGCTGTATCAATTATGAAATACTGATGAGCAAGGAACGTAAAAACTGCATGTGTACAGCCATGCTCTACGATCCAAAAGACCACTATGAACCTGAAGAAACCAAACAGTTTTTCGAGGAAAACGAAAAAGGCTTTGAGCGGCTTTTCAGATTCAAGGAATGGAAATTACTCCAGCCTTTTCTTAAAAAAAGTGACAAACCAGCAAAGTCATTGAAAATGATACTTTCATCTTTCTTCAATTTTTAAACCCAAAAGAGATGTCTAAAAAAATTGTTCTCGGATTCAGTGGCGGACTGGATACAACTTTCTGCGTCAAATACCTTGCTGAAGACAAAGGATATGAGGTTCACAGCATTATAGTGAACACAGGGGGATTTTCTGAAGAAGAACTTGTCAAAATAGAAGCACATGCCAGAAATCTGGGCGTAGCATCTCATACAACCATCAATGCAGTAGAAGGATATTATGACAGGATTATCCGTTATCTCATCTATGGCAATGTTTTGAAGAACAATACCTATCCCCTCAGTGTGAGTGCGGAAAGGCTTAGCCAGGCAATTCATATCGCTGAACACGTGAGGGCACTCGGCGCAGATGCTGTGGCCCACGGCAGCACAGGAGCAGGAAACGACCAAGTTAGATTTGACATGGTCTTTCACATCATGATTCCTGGTGTTGAAATCATCACACCAATCCGTGACCTCAAGCTAAGCAGGGAGGAGGAAATTACCTACCTGCAGTCGAAAGGCGTTAACATGAATGCAGAAAAGGCCATGTACTCCATCAATAAAGGATTGTGGGGCACCAGTGTTGGCGGAAAGGAAACACTTTCATCCAAAGGGATGCTGCCTGAATCTGCCTGGCCAACTCAGGTAACGAAAACGGAAGGAGAAGAGGTTGTACTGGAATTCTCTAAAGGCGAACTGGTGGGTGTTAACAACAACAATTTTGAACACCCTTCCAAAGCCATTCAGTATCTGCAGACGCTGGCCAGTCCGTTTGGCATTGGAAGAGACATCCATGTAGGCGACACCATCATCGGCATCAAGGGGCGTGTTGGATTTGAAGCAGCCGCACCCATGGTCATACTCAAGGCCCATCATGCATTGGAAAAACATGTGCTAACCAAATGGCAACTTCAATGGAAAGACACGCTGGCCCAATTTTATGGGAACTGGCTGCATGAGGGACAAATCCTTGACCCTGTCATGCGCAACGTTGAAGCCTTCCTAACATCCACCCAGCAAAATGTTACCGGAAAAGTTTTTATACAGCTCCTGCCCTACCGTTTTCATGTCATTGGCATTGAATCCTCTTTTGACCTGATGAACAGCAGGTTCGGTAAATACGGGGAGATGAATTCAGGTTTTACAGGGGAGGATGTGCGCGGATTCAGCAAGATTTTTGGCAACCAGACCATCATCTGGAACGCGGTTCAGGAAGAAAACAAGCAACAGTAAACATGGAAAAGCAAATCCATATCGGCATCATTGGTGGAGCAGGTTATACAGGAGGAGAACTGCTCCGGCTCTTACTCAATCACCCCCATGCCAAAATCAGTTTCATACACAGCAAAAGCAATGCCGGACAGCCTGTTTATAAAGTCCATACGGATCTTCTCGGTACCACAGAGCTGGTTTTTGCGGATGAGATAAATCAGGATATTGATGTATTGTTCCTTTGCCTGGGCCATGGGGAATCCGCCAAGCTGCTGACTGAAACCTCATTCCGTTCAGGTGTGAAAATAATCGACCTGGCCAATGATTTCAGGCTGGAAAAAGATGCGGTGATGGGAGAAAGGAAATTTGTTTACGGACTGCCAGAACTCAATTTCGAAAAAATTCAAACTGCAGATAACATTGCCAATCCGGGTTGCTTTGCCACAGCCATTCAACTTGGGTTACTCCCGCTTGCAAAGGCTGGCTTGCTTGGAGAAGTCTACACTACTGGCATTACAGGGTCTACCGGAGCTGGACAGTCACTCAGCGCAACCAGCCATTTCAGCTGGCGAGCAAATAATATTCAGGCTTACAAGACACTGACCCACCAGCATTTGGGAGAAATCCACCAGTCATTGGCACAGTTACAAGGCCATCCTACTGCAGAAGTCAGCTTTGTTCCCTGGCGCGGTGATTTCACAAGAGGAATCTTCATCTCCTCCACGGTAAAATCCCAACTTTCCCTAGAGGAAACAGTTGTCCTTTACAAAGCGTACTACCAAAACCATCCTTTTACAACCGTCTCCGACCAGCAGATCCACTTGAAACAGGTGGTGAACACCAATAAGTGTCTGATCCACCTCGAAAAAGAAGGCAACAAACTGGTTATTCACAGTGTGGTTGATAACCTGCTCAAAGGTGCAAGCGGACAGGCTGTAATCGACCAATCAACCGGACTCCAACTCAAATCTTTAGCCTTTTAAAGCGGGAAACATGAAAGCCACCATCTTAGGAGCAGGGAATATTGGCATGGCGCTGGCAGAGGGACTGGTGGAGAGCGGAACTTGTGCGATACAGGATATCACACTTACCAAAAGAAATGCTCATGCGTTGACAGCATTGGCATCTAAGGGATTCAAAACCAATACATCCAATGCCGAGGCCATTGTTGGCGCCGATACCATTTTTGTATGCGTATTGCCACAACAACCGAGGCCATTGTTGGCGCCGATACCATTTTTGTATGCGTATTGCCACAACAACTGAACGAACTTCTGGCAGAACTCAAGGAAAGCATAGACACTCACAAACAACTTGTTGTATCTGTGGTAACAGGAGCGCATACCGATGTATTCAAAAAAATATTGGGCGAACAATGCCGTATCATCAGGGCCATGCCCAATACCGCCATGAAAGTGCGTGAAAGCATGACCTGCCTATCGTCAGCCAATGCCACTTCTGAAGACCTGAACATGGTGCAATCGCTTTTCAATACCATGGGACAAAGCATCATTATTGAAGAAAATATGATGAGTGCCGCAACAGCACTCTGTGCCTGCGGTATCGCGTTCTTCCTCCGAACCATCAGGGCAGCATCCCAGGGCGGTGTGGAAATCGGTTTCCATGCCGGCGATGCGGTGAAAATTGCAGCCCAAACAGCACTGGGTGCAGCTAAACTGCTGACCATCAACAAAAGCCACCCGGAGCAAGAAATTGATAAGGTAACATCTCCCAAAGGGTGCACCATCGCCGGCCTCAATGAAATGGAACACCAGGGGCTAAGTTCCGCCATGATCAAGGGTATCAAACTTTCCGCTAATATTGCCAACAACCTTTATACTGCATCATGAAACTATTCGACGTTTACCCGCTTAACAATATCACAATTACCAGGGCAGCTGGAAGCCGCGTCTGGGATGATCAAGAAACTGAATACCTCGATCTTTATGGCGGCCATGCTGTTATCAGCATTGGCCATACCCATCCCCATTGGGTAAACAGGATTACGGAACAATTGCACAAGATTGCCTTCTATTCCAACTCCATCAAAATACCACTTCAAGTGGAGCTGGCTGAAAAACTGGGTCAGGTGTCTGATAAGTCAGACTTCGCCCTTTTCCTCTGTAACTCCGGTGCTGAAGCCAATGAAAATGCACTCAAACTGGCATCCTTTCATACCGGAAGAAAAAAAATTATCGCTTTCAAAAAAGCTTTTCACGGCAGAACCTCCCTTGCAGTGGCTGCCACAGATAATCCAGCTATCGTTGCGCCTGTTAACCAAACAGAAAACATTGATTTTCTTCCTTTCAACGATACAGATGCGCTGGAAGCCCATTTCAGTAAATATGGAGATCAGGTGGCAGCCGTTATCATAGAAGGCATTCAGGGCGTTGGCGGCATCAATGTGGCAGACAATACCTTCCTGCAGGCAATCCGAAAACAATGCGACCACTATGGTGCTGTGTATATAGCAGACAGTGTGCAATGCGGGTATGGCCGAACAGGAAAGTTTTTCAGTCATGATTTTGCAGGCGTTGATGCCGATATCTATACCATGGCAAAAGGAATGGGCAATGGATTTCCCATTGGCGGAATTATAGTGAGTCCAAAAATACCAGCCAAACATTTCATGCTGGGCACTACATTCGGGGGTAACCACCTGGCCTGTGCCGCTGCGCTTGCAGTGTTGGAAGTTATTGAAAAAGATAAGCTGATGGAGAATGCAATGTCAATCGGTCAATTCCTGATGGCGGAGTTGCAAGCCATCCCGGAAATCAGCGGTGTTCGTGGGCGCGGACTGATGATTGGTTTCGATGTGCCGGAAAGCCACAAAAGCCTAAAAAAGAACCTGTTACACGATTATAAAATATTCACAGGGGAAGCAAAACCCAATGTAATCCGGTTGCTGCCCTCACTGGCGCTGACCATGGAAGATGCTTCCACATTCATTGCCTCCCTTAAAGCTGCGATTGCCAACTACCAACACTAGTTACATGAAACAATTCATTTCCGCACATGATGTTGCCGATATCCCTGCACTGATCAGCAAGGCACTTGCCTATAAAGCAAACCCCTGGAAAGATGAGACCTTGGGCAAACACAAGCGTTTGGGATGTCTTTTCCTGAACCCCAGCATGCGCACCAGGCTGAGCACCCAGGTAGCAGCGCAACAACTGGGTATGGAAACGGTCATCTTCAATGTGGGAAGTGAGGGCTGGGCCCTGGAATTTGAAGATGGCGCCATCATGAACGGAACAACTGTAGAACATGTGAAAGATGCTGCCCCAATTATGGGCAATTACTTTGATATATTAGCGATCAGGACATTCCCTGGACTCAAAGACAGGGAAGCCGATTACGGAGAACATATTATCAAACAATTCATTCGGTATGCAGGCATACCGGTAGTTAGTCTGGAAAGTGCCACCCTTCACCCACTGCAGAGCCTGACTGATCTTATTACCATTCAGGAAAGCATAGCACACACAGCGCTGCAAAAACCGGAGATACTGGCACGGAAGCCAAAGATTGTACTTACCTGGGCACCGCATGTAAAAGCCCTCCCCCAATGCGTTGCCAACAGTTTTGCCCAATGGGTCAATGCATGGGGACAGGCAGACTTTATCATCACACACCCCAAAGGCTATGAATTGGATACCCAGTTTACAGCGGGTGCACAGATAGAATATGACCAGGAAAGAGCGCTTGAAAATGCAGACTTTATTTATGTGAAAAACTGGAGTGCCTACCACCCATATGGAACCCTGCCACCCGCTGGGGGTGAATGGATGTTAACAAACGAAAAAATCAGGCATACATGCAACGCCAGGGTGATGCACTGCCTGCCTGTAAGAAGAAATATTGAACTGTCAGACGAAATACTTGATGGACCTAACAGCCTGATTACCCAGGAGGCCTCTAATCGGGTATGGGCCGCACAGGCAGTTCTTTCAAGCATGCTTCAACACAAATGAACGAAACGCTATATATCATAAAAGTCGGCGGCAACATCATAGACGATGCTGCCAGGCTGGATTCTTTTCTTTCCGCTTTCTCTCAGATCGGGGGCAGAAAGCTTTTGGTACATGGAGGAGGCAAACTGGCAACGAAACTGGCTGCAGACCTCAACATTCCCCAGCAAATGGTGGAAGGCAGACGCATCACAGACGCTGCCACACTCAACATTGTGACCATGGTTTATGCCGGATTCACCTGCAATAGGACTGACCGGTGCTGATGCGTCATGCATCCTGGCTCACAAAAGGGTTCATGCAACCATAGACTATGGTTTCGTTGGGGATGTGGACAGTGTAAATGCAAAAATGCTCAGTAACCTGCTTGATCAGGACCTGAGCGTAGTGATTGCGCCAATAACGCAGGATGCATCCGGA
>JBDLUZ010000260.1:0-3241 GCA_039805045.1 Bacteroidota bacterium
AAAAGGGATCATGAAATAATCCCAAAGCGACAGCAAGAAAAAATGACAAGGGCGTAGCCCAGCATTTGATTTTTTGATGGAATTCAATCGATGTCTGAGCGAAGAGAAGACAATCCCTCTCTCTCCGCACAAAAAATCAAATGCCCCTTTTATGGGGCATTTTTTATGGATAGAACAATTAGTCCCCCTTCATCCTAAATTGTATTACCAGTGAGGACACAATGGTCAGGATACCGATCAGGATGATTGCAGTAACTATCCCAAAAACATCGGCAATTATTCCTGAAAATATGGCTCCAATGGCATAACCCAAATCTCGCCAGAGTCGGAAAATGCCAATGACTTCAGCGCGCTGAGCTGGACTGGTAACAGATGCAATGGTAGTGAGGAATGTAGGATAAACCAACGCTGTACCGAGCCCAAGAAGCGCTGATAATAAAGCCAAAACTGCATAATCCTTCACAAATGGAATGATTAAAATGGCAATACCCTGCATCATCATCCCCCAAAATAACATGGCTTTTTTTGAATAGACATCAGACATCTTTCCTGTAAATAATTGTCCAACTCCCCAAACAGTGGGATAGATTGCAGTAATGATTCCCAATTGTGATTGGCTTATATCAAGGCTCAAAAGAAACAACGGAAGTAAACCCCAGATCATGCCATCATTCATGTTATTCACCAACCCAGCTTGGGTCACAGCACTCAGTGTCTTGTGCTTGAAACTGGTATCGCTGAAAATATGCTCAATTGGCGCAGGTTGAACAGACTCAGACTCTTTTTTTACAAATGATCGTGTATCTTTTACCCATACAGCACTCAAAATAAACCCGGTAACAGCAATGAAAATACCGAGGTAAAAAGGATAAGGTGTTATGCCATATTTTCCAGCGATTTGTGAGGTGAGGTAAGCTATGAGACCAACCGCTGCATATCCTGCAAATTCATTGAGGCCCATTGCCAGACCTCTGTTTCGCTCTCCTACCAAGTCTATTTTCATGACAACCGTGCTGCTCCAAGTGAGGCCCTGACTGAAGCCCAGAAAAATATTGGCCACAATAACCCAGTTCCAATTGTTGGCATAGATGAGCATTACAGGTACAGGAATAGCCAACAGCCAACCTGCTATCAATAATTGTTTTCTACCAAACCTATTGGCAAGTTTTCCTGTAAAGTAATTGGCAATAGCCTTGGTGACGCCAAATGCTACAATAAAGCTAAGGATGGCTGATTTGGAAGATATGCCAAACTCTTGTGCGGCAAATTGAGGAAAAATGGTTCTTTCCATGCCAATCATCCCACCCACAAAAGCATTGACAACAACCAGCAATGTAAACTGTTTCCAATTCTCTTTTAGTCCGGGTAAAACATTGACACTTTCCATGGCTTCTTATTCCATGCAAAAATGAATTAAGCCAACTGCAAAATATTTTACATTTGATAAATAATCAGCTGATTTCCGCTCTGATCCTACTTAATGAAACCTGCGTAATTCCAAGGTAAGAAGCAATGTATTTCAATGGTATCTTTTGAACCAGATCGGTGGTTTTGAGCAGATCTAGGTAGCGTTCTTTTGCCGACTTAAACTGAAGGCTTTCGATACGTCTGATTGCATTGACATATTCCTGTTCAAATATGATTCGAAACAATCGTTCAAGATCGTGGAATTGGTCATATAATCGAAATAACGATAGCGAATCAATGCCACAGATAGTACAATCTTCAATTGCCTGAATACCTTTCATAGTGGGCTTTCCGGTAAAAAGGCTTTCAGCTCGCACGATAACCTCATGCGTAAATGCAAAATGTTCAGTAATATCTATACCATCCTTATAATAAAAGATTCTGGCGGCACCTTCTTTTACAAAATAAACTGTCCTGCAACTACTCCCCACCTGCTGAATCATGGCATTTCTGGGAAACCTCTTTACGGTTATGATTTCCTCCAGTGCAGCTCGGGCCTCAGCACTCAAGACGTGGATAGACTCCAGTTTATTTACCAGTTCCATCCTCCTAAGTTACAGTATAAATGTATGTGGATCAGGACCTATCTGAACCCGGTTTACTGAGTAAAGACTGTAGCGCCTTCAAGTGATCTGTGTATACCTGTCTCGGACTTGCACCTTTTTTTACACAAACAGCAGCAGCTTTGCCTACAACCTCCCCCATCATGGCACAGGTTTTCATTACCCTGACCGGTCCCAATCCGGATTTGGTTACACTGATACACCTTCCGGCCATAAACAGGTTTTTGATATTCCTGCTGTATAAAGTCCTATAGGGTGCCCAATATTCTCCACCATATTGATACTCCTTTCCCCTTGTATAATCGGATATGAATTCCATATCCTCGAAACCTTCTTTGAATTCCACTTTTGGTGTATGCAAGTCAACGTGCCAGGAGCAGGGAAATGCACCATCTTCAAACTTACGCTGCTGCTTGAAATCCTCTGCATCGAGAACAACATCGCCCATCAGTCGCCTGGATTCACGCTTGCCTGCTATAAACGCTACCCATCCCAACCGGTGATTCGGGTACATCTTGTCTACATTCTTAAGTACATCCCAGGCACCATACATGGCCCTCAGGTTATGATCACGGATGAGCTCTATTTCATTCACCTGATCCTTGTTAAATCCGCTCTCCCAATACCACATGTTTGCAAATGACTCCAGTCCTTCTTTACCAAATGTCTTTTGTCCCTTTCTACCCGGAAATGGCTTGTCTTTCAGGTCCAAGGCCCATGGACAAGCCGGAAAGGGTTGTTCATAATCACCCATCTCACATTTCATGGCAAGGGCGCTTTTATCCTTGCATTCACAGGCCAGTACATCGTCTTTGTTAGTGGCATCTAGAATATTGAACAGATTTGTACTTCCCATCAATTGCTCCACTTTGTATTCATGGTCAGCACCTGCCTTGAATCCAATTGTGGCATCGCCTGTACAGTCAGCAAAGAGCTTTCCCTTTATACGCAAGCGTTTTGATGTTAGGGTGCTCTGGATCACAACAGCATCGATTTGATTATCTGCAGCTTCCACATCAATCACCCTGTTGTTAAGCAAAAGTGTGATGTTAGGCTCTGCTTTGACCACAGCAAGTTTTTTAGCATCATCGTAGTAATTCGCAGCAACCCCATTGAAAACCTGTCCCGGTCCTTTTACAATTGGAGGAAGAATTTCATTAACGATATCACCTACATGCGGAAAAAGCGACTTATTCGTATGCCCTTCAGGC
>JBDLUZ010000261.1:0-3219 GCA_039805045.1 Bacteroidota bacterium
TGGAACTTACCAGTAAACAGCATCCATGCTGGGAGCTGAGACAAGTCAGCAAATGCAAAAATCAGCATAAAGACCTGGAGAACAATGATGCTGTTGGATACGAACCTGAAATGTTTAGACATAAGGATTGAATATGTAATCTAGGCTATGATTCCGTTAACAACTTCACCTGCAATATCTGTAAGTCTGTACCTGCGGCCAAGGTGTCTGTAAGTGAGTTGTTCATGGTTTATTCCCATCAGGTGTAAAACAGTGGCATGAAAATTATGTACACTTACAGGGTCTTTAACAATGTTATACCCAAATTCATCTGTTTCTCCGTATACGATTCCTGGCTTTACACCGCCACCTGCCATCCAGATGCTGAAACATTTGGGATGATGGTCTCGGCCGTAGTTAACAGGATCAATTTTTCCCTGACAATAATTTGTTCTGCCAAACTCTCCACCCCATATAACCAGCGTTTCATCCAATAACCCGCGTTGTTTCAGGTCCTTGATCAGTCCGGCTGAAGCACGATCAACATCTTCTGCCTGCATCCGCATATCATTAGCCAGGTTACCATGGGTGTCCCAACCCTGGTGATAAAGCTGTACAAACCTCACGCCTGATTCAGAAAGTTTTCTGGCAAGCAGGCAGTTGGCCGCATAAGTTCCTGGAACGAGGCAATCCGGACCATACAATTTTATGGTATTGTCTGATTCTTTACTCAGGTCAGTAAGCTCTGGAACAGCACTTTGCATCCTGTAAGACATTTCGTATTGCTGAATGCGTGCATTTATTTCAGGATCACCAACATTTTCAAATGCCTCTGCATTGAATTGGGCCAGCTGATCAAGCATATCCCTCCTGCTCTGCCTGTCATGGCCCTCAGGATTATTCAGGTACAAGACAGGGTCTTCGCCACTGCTGAACACAACACCCTGATGCAGGCTGTCTAAGAATCCATTTGTCCATAATTTGGAATAAACACCCTGTCCATTTCCTCTTCCTCTAGACAGCAGAACGCAGTATGATGGTAGGTTGGCGTTTTCGCTGCCAAGTCCGTAGCTCATCCAGGCTCCCATACTGGGTCTGTTGCCCTGTTGGGCACCCGTTTGGAAAAAGGTTAAGGCCGGATCGTGGTTGATAGCCTCTGTATTCATGGTTCTGATGATGCAAAGATCATCAACAACAGAAGCCATATTGGGAAACAATTCAGAAACCCAGGCACCAGACTGTCCGTGTTGTGAAAAACCAAATGAAGATCCTACCAATGGAAATTTTTCCTGGTTGGCCGTCATACCGGTAAGTCGTTGTCCCTTTCGGATTGATGCCGGCAGCTCTTCACCATGCATTTTATTCAGCAAGGGCTTGTAATCAAAAGTTTCCAGCTGGGAGGGGGCTCCGTTTTGAAAAAGATATATGATCCGTTTGGCTTTTGGCGCAAATTGAGCTAAACCAAGTGGTATGGCAGACTGCTGGTCTGAGCTAAACAACTGGTCTTTGAAAAGCATTGATCCCAGGGCGGCACTTCCAATACCCAAACCTGCACTGGTTAAGAAATGTCTACGCGTTACATTCAGCCTGAATTCTTTTTCCTGATTTTCCATGACGTTATTTTACAGTTGTTTCATCAAGATTAAATAACATTTGATTGACCTGCATCAATGCTGCTGTGCCGGCTATATCTTTTGTACTTATTTGTTCAAATTCCCCTGCCTTTATAAAGGAAGAAGCCTTGCCTTTTTCCTTTTCAAACCTCGCCTTTTGCTGTTGATAGTACTGACTTAACATCTTTAGTTCCTTGTCAGTAGGCTTTCTGCAAACTACGAGTCTGAATACTCTTTCCAGAATGGTATTTTCAGGTAAGTTCATATTCATACTGCGTTGTGCAAGCACCCTTGCAGCTTCAAGCAGTTGTGGATCATTCATAAGCACCAGTGCCTGAAGTGGTGTGTTGGTTCTTGAACGTGTAACTTCACACTGGTCTCTTGTGCTGGCATCCATGATCAGCAGTGCTGGGGGTGGTGCCGTTCTTTTGATAAAATTGTACAGCCCGCGGCGGTATAGTTTATCACCTTTATCCTGAATGTACCTCGCAAGTTCACCTCTACCTGAAGTGGTAGATTCCCATACACCTTTGGGTTGGTAAGGCTTTACACTAGGACCACCAATTTCAGCATTGAGAATCCCTGAAGCACTGAGCAGCAGGTCTCTTTGCAGTTCTGCTGTCAGGCGCATTCTTGGAAAATAGCTGTAATATTTATTGTCAGGGTCTTGTTGTAATTTCTTTTCACTTCTGGTAATGGATTGTCTGTAGGTTGATGAAGTCACAATCATCCTGATCAGTTTCTTTATATCCCAACCGCTTTCCCTGAATTCAACTGCTAACCAGTCAAGCAACTCCGGATGTGAAGGCAGTTCACCCTGCATACCAAAATCACCCACAGTTTTAACAAGCCCTCTGCCAAAAATCTCATTCCAAATCCTGTTTACAAATACCCTTGCAGTGAGTGGATTGGCAGGGTCCAGCATCCATTGCGCCAAGCCTAATCTGTTTTTTGCAAATTTGGAAGTACTGAAGGGGAGGATAGCAGCCGGTGTTGCCATCTCTACTGTATCTGCTGGCTGATCATAATTACCTCTTCTCAGGATTCGCGTGGGACGGATATCTGCACTGTCTTTCATGATCATCACAACAACATCAGCCGTATCTTTTTTGTTGATGTAATGCATCATAGAGCTTATGTCTGCTGAGCTGATACGCATGTTGGGCGGATCACCAGGTGAGGCGAGTCCAATATCTCCCACAAGTCCTTTTTCAGGAACCTTATCAAAGAAAGCAAACATATTGTAGTACTCTTTCTGCGAAACCGGGTCATATTTGTGGTCGTGACATTTCGAACATTCCAATGTTATGGCCATGAATGCTTTGCCTACCGTGTTGGTTCTGTCTGTTACGTATTCTATTCTGTATTCCTCGTCAATTACACCTCCTTCCTGGGTAATCTTATGGTTCCTGTTGAACCCGGTGGCAAGCAGCTGTTCTTTTGTGGGGTTGGGTAAGAGGTCTCCGGCAAGCTGCCAGGTGAGAAATTGTGCAAATGAATAATTGCTGTTGAAGGAATGAATCACCCAATCTCTCCAGGGCCACATGGTTCGGTATCCGTCATCCTGATAGCCATGGCTGTCAGCATACCTCGCAACATCCATCCACTGGATAGCCATTTTTTCTCC
>JBDLUZ010000262.1:0-5564 GCA_039805045.1 Bacteroidota bacterium
TCGATGGCCGTAAGGGTACCCCAGGGAGGTGTAATGGCTGGATAACCATTTTTATCAAGAAGTTTGGTGTAACCATCAAACGCATAAGGCAGGGTTATTGATGATGCGGTTTCAACATTTGACTGTTTTTCACTGCCCATCAGAAAATCAGTGAGTGTATTTAATTGATTTGGATCAAGTTGAGGGAAACCTGGCATCATTCCTTTACCACCTTTAACTACGCCTTGTATTTCTTTTCTTGTTTTCCGGTTTTGGAGTTGCTGAAGTGATGGATATCCTGCTGCTGGCTGACCGCTTAAATCATCCCTGTGACATACTGCGCAATTTTGAAGATACAATGAATTTCCGGGCGACACCGACCTGACTTTTCGGGCAGGATTAAGTTTGATGATATTGGGAACTTCATTGGAATTAACATAAAGCAATCCACTTTCTTGATCAAATGCTGCTCCACCCCATTCTCCTCCCCCATCAAATCCTGGTAAGATGAGTGTCCCTTCCACTGTGGGGGGAGCAAAAACTTCCTTCCTGAATTTTCTCCACTGCTCCAGTAACTGGGCATAATTTTCTGCCCAGGGATTTATTTCATTTTCATGGAATCCCTGTCTTGCAAATGGACCTGGTGCAACTGGAATCGGCTGGGTTGGGGAAAGGAATTCACCCTGCACCCCGTCTGTTGGAACGGAAACTTCTTGTATATCGAATAAGGGCGTTCCGTTCTCACGGTCAAAAACATATACATAACCCTGCTTGGTGATTTGTGCAACGGCATCAATCTTTTTGCCATTCCGCGTCACCGTTACCAGGTTGGGAGGGGCAGGTAGGTCTCTGTCCCATACATCATGGTGCACCAACTGATAATGCCATATTCTTTCCCCTGTAGCAGCATTGAGTGCTATCAATGAATTGGCAAAAAGATTGTCGCCTTTCCTATTTCCACCGTAAAAATCAAATGCTGCAGAGCCTGTTGGAACATAGACAATCCCCCTTTTTCTGTCGACACTCATTCCAGCCCATGAATTGGCACCACCAACCTGGGTATTCAGAAAATTGTCTTTAGCCCAGGTCTCGTAACCCGCTTCCCCGGGATCAGGAATTGTTTTGAAAACCCATACAAGCTTTCCTGAAGGGATATCGAATGCCTGGATATAGCCTGGTGCTGCATCATTTCCTTCAGACATACGCAAAGGCATGATAATCAGATTTTTAAATACTGTACCAGGAGTAGCCGCTATAACAAATTTTTTTTCTGACTGGGGTCCAAGTCCACTTTTCAGGTTTAACCTACCGCCATCTCCGAATGAATTTACTGGTTTACCTGTTTGAGCATCAACAGCATATAACCAGTTACCTGCACTGAAAAGTATCCTTGTATCAGAGCCATTTTCCCAGTATACCACCCCCCTGTTCTGGCTGTACCATTGTCGTTCTCTGGTGTCTTTAAAACGCCATTTTTCTTCTCCGCTAGCTGCATCCAGCGCAAACAACTCCAAAGAAGCCGTGGTTGCATACATTATTCCATTGACAATGATGGGATTACACTGCATTTGTCCACTGCTGTCACCGGTATGGTATTCCCAGGCTTTTTGAAGTGTGGATACATTTCGGGTATTTATTTGCTTTAGACTGGAAAAATGATTCCTTTCAGGCCCTCCCAGGTATTCTGGCCAGTCCACATCTTTCTTATTGCCTGCAAAGACAAAAGGGACGAACAAAAGCAACACTAGCTTCTTCATCAGTTAGATATTTTATACCCAATAAATTTAGTCAGAAAATATCCCTCAGTTGGATTAATTTTGCTCAAAATTTAATTACGTTATGTCTACTAACACCCAGTCACAATTGGATTTTGCTTTACCGTATAAAGTTAAAGATATTACACTAGCCGAATGGGGCAGAAAAGAAATTAGGCTTGCAGAAGCAGAAATGCCAGGTTTGATGGCCCTTCGTGAGGAGTATGGCTCCAGCCAGCCTCTTAAAGGCGCACGTGTTGCAGGATGCCTGCACATGACTATTCAGACTGCGGTATTAATAGAAACCCTGGTTGCCCTCGGAGCTGAGGTAAAATGGAGTTCCTGTAACATCTTCTCAACGCAGGATCACGCTGCTGCGGCTATTGCTGCTGCTGGTATAGGTGTATTTGCCTGGAAGGGACAAAGCATTGAAGAAGCTGACTGGTGTATTGAACAAACCTTGTTCTTTGGCTCATCAGATAAGCCGTTGAACATGATTTTGGATGATGGTGGAGACTTGACCAACATGGTGTTGGATATATACCCTGAACTTGTACCGCATGTTAAAGGCATATCTGAAGAGACCACTACAGGTGTTCACAGGTTGTATGAGCGCGTAGCCAAAGGTACATTGCCCATGCCAGCCATCAACGTAAACGACTCCGTTACCAAGTCTAAATTTGACAATAAATATGGCTGTAAGGAATCACTTGTTGATGCCATTCGCCGTGCTACGGACGTAATGCTTGCCGGTAAGGTAGCTGTTGTTGGTGGTTATGGTGATGTGGGTAAAGCTGCAATGGATGGTTTTGAAGTGAAAAAAATGATTGATGCTGTTAAAGAAGCAGATATCATTGTTACTGCATCAGGTTGCCGCGACCTCATCACTGGCGCTCACTTTAAGCTGATGAAAGACAAGGCAATTGTTTGTAATATCGGTCACTTCGATATTGAGATTGATGTTGCCTGGTTGAATACCAATTACGGAGACACCAAGGATACTGTAAAACCACAGGTGGATATCTACAATGTGGATGGCAAAGACATCATTCTGTTAGCAGAAGGAAGGCTGGTAAACCTTGGTTGTGCCACCGGTCATCCAAGCTTTGTAATGAGTAATTCATTTACAAACCAGACACTGGCTCAGATTGAATTGTGGACTAACCACAGCAATTACGATAAGAACGTTTACGTGCTGCCAAAGCACCTGGATGAAAAAGTAGCCATGCTGCATTTGTCCAAGATTGGCGTTGTATTGGATGAACTCACCACAGAACAAGCTGAATACCTCGGAATTCCGCAGAGTGGTCCATTCAAAGCTGAACACTACCGTTATTAATCCAGAAAATCAATTTTCAAACCCGACCTACTCCAATTGGTCGGGTTTTTTATTGCCAAAAAAGTCTGAAGCAATCAGTGAAGAAGAGATCAGGTCATATTTGTTGGATGGGATAAAAGCAATGGCTGGAAGAAATCTAAACAGAACACCTATGTCAATGCCATTGAGTTTTATTTTGAGCAAGTGTTGAAAAGCCAAGGTTATTTATAGATATACAAATTCAAAGAAGGCATCAATTTTAACACAAGTAATCAATGCGGAGGATTTGCAAAAACTGTTTGATGTAACAACATTGAGGAATACACCAGTGTGTAATTAAATAATCAGAAATGTAAAAAATCCGAAGGAATAAGTAAAAAAATATGTTACAGAGATAACTGCAGAAAATGTAGATTTATCAGATAAAAAAGAGGTGGCATCGCGGTTTCAATGATGCATATTTTGTATTTTCTAAATATGTATTTTATGGCACTTGGAGTTGGAGTTGGCACAAGTATGGACAAAAAGGCATTTAAAGAAGGGAGACAATTGGATTTTGAAGTTAAACACTAAATGACAAAAGCCTATCGGCTAACAGGCGTTTGGCTCAAAGGAGTGTGACGCAGTTAATTGAACATTCTACCTCTCATCAACTTTTGTGCCGTATTGACAGATTTGTGCTCCGAAATCCTCCAGGGATCCAAGCTGCAAGCCTTTAGCAGATATTTTAGAAAAACGACAGAATGAACTACAACGGCAAAATATTCAGACCTATTAGCAACACTGAAAACGGAGAAACTTCAAGCGAAACTCTTTTTCATTACAAGCAAGTTGGAAATATTCTTACTTCTGAATATTCAGGGGGAAAGATTAAATGTGGACATCTTATTGGTTTGGTTGACAAATCAGGAAATATAGCAATGCGTTATCACCAGGTAAATGACAAAGACGAATTGATGACAGGAATTTGCATTTCAAAACCCGAAATTCTTGAAAATGGAAAAATTCGTCTTCATGAAAATTGGGAATGGACATCTGGAGATAAGTCAAAAGGAAAATCAATAATTGAAGAACAATAAAATTAATTACAATGGAAGTTTAAACCATTAAAATAGGCAATTAAAAAGGTTTTCGATTAAGCAAACCAATTCTTGATAAATACAATATCACCGACAAAATTGAATTGATCCTTGAAAAAGGTCAAATCATTTTGCGTCCAATTGCTGAACCTCGCGTAGGTTGGGATAAAGCATTCCAAAAGATGCATGAAGAGTGTGATAATCAACTCTTCATAAATGATGTTTTTGAAGATGAGAACTTTGACGAATGGAAGTAAAACAATATCAAATAATCTTGGTAAATGTTGACCTAACCTTGGGTGTGAAATTCAAAAAACGCGACCTTGTGTTATTATTTCCCCCAACTAAATAAATGACAATCTAAGTACTGTTGTTATAGCAGCAATGATGACCTCATGTTGTAAAAAATATACAAATAGAGTAATCATCATATTAAACAAGCAGAAGGCTGGGTTGTAATCGATCAAATAAGAATAATCGACAAAATTCGTACTATAAAAACGTTTGATTCGCTTACAAAAAATGAAACACGTGAATGTAAACGTGTGATACGAGATACATATGTTGACTAAAAATAATCTGGCCTGTTTGTGGTAAAGATGCCTCTCCAGAAAACTGATTTCCAAAAATAAAAGAGGTGGAGACAAACGGCCGAACCCGTTGTCATCACCTCTCAAATTGACAAATAACCTTAATTTTACAATTCAAATATGAGGTGTTATGACAAGACTCTCCGTCAATATCAACAAAATCGCAACCCTACGCAACAGCAGGGGCGGAAACAATCCCGATCTCATACAGGTTGCCCTGGATGCGGAACGTTTTGGTGCTGAAGGGATAACCGTACACCCCAGGCCGGATGAACGCCATATCCGCTATGCGGATGTCAGGGCGCTGAAAGAAGCCATTACCACCGAATTCAATATTGAAGGCAATTGCAGGGAAGAAAAATTTGTGCAACTGGTATTGGAAGTCAAACCCGACCAGGTAACCCTTGTTCCAGACAGTGAAGGACAACTGACTTCTGACCATGGTTGGGATACCATCCAACACCGGGAATACCTCCAAAAGATGATTGCCCGCTTCAAAGATGCCGGCATCAGAACCAGCATTTTCTGTGACCCGGACCTCCGCATGGTGGAAGGCGCAGCTGCTACCGGAACCGACAGGATAGAGCTGTATACAGAATCCTATGCCAGAAACTTTGCACATGACAGAGAAAAGGCCATTGCACCCTATCGTGAAGCGGCTGAGCTAGCCCGTTCAGCTGGAATGGGCATCAATGCCGGGCATGATTTGGATTTGCACAACCTTGGTTTTCTGGCAAAAAATATATCTGCGTTGGATGAAGTCAGTATCGGGCATGCATTAATTTGTGATGCCTTATATTTGGGATTGGAAAATACCATCCAGCTTTATAAAAGGGCACTCACC
>JBDLUZ010000263.1:0-3178 GCA_039805045.1 Bacteroidota bacterium
ACGGGAGAAGTAGGAGCCACAAACACCGTGGAATCCGGACGATCCAATCCGGAGTTGAGGTTGATACCACCGTCCTTCCCAAAAGAAGCAATGAGTTTGCCTGTGCGGGCATCTATGGCATAGGCCACAGAACCTGCAGTGAACAGTATACGTTTGTCTTCTTTATCTTCCCAGTAGGCCACTCCCCTGTTTTGGTTGACGGATTTCCGATGCCAGCTTTTGTTCTGCAAGGAATCTGCCGGATCAAACTTCCAGATTTCCTTTCCACTCGCCGCATCAAGGGCAAAGACTTTCATCCTTGGCGATACACCATATAAAACCTTATTCACAACAATCGGATTGCACTGAATGGTACCCACTTTGGTGAAGTCACCCCCTTCTGAAGCGTAAGTCCAGGCCACCTGCAGGTTGCCGACATTAGCTGTATCTATTTGCTTCAGCGGTGAATACCGCAGGTTATGTTTTGAACCGCCTGTTACTGGCCAGTCGTGATCTGGTCTGTTAGAAACGCCTGCTAAAACCATTACCAGGCTTATAGTAAGGACAGCAGTAGACAATAGAATTTGAAGAAGAGGATTCGATGAAGATGAAACAGCTTTGATAAACTTCATGGGATGCTATTGGAAGCAATATAATTCAAATGGATTCGGCAACTGAAAAATTAATGTAACAGTTATCCATTTATTTTCATTTGACTAATTTCAATGATTCAAATAACAACCCATTTAAATAGAACTGATGAAACCTATACTGATACTGAGCACCACATGGCTATTCCTGGCCAGCATGGTTCATGGCCAGCAAAGAAAAATTGATTTGCAAGGGCACCGTGGCTGCAGGGGATTGATGCCGGAAAATACCATACCGGCCATGCTGGAAGCCATCAGGCAAGGGGTAACTACCATTGAAATGGATGTGGTCATCAGCAGGGATAAACAGGTAGTTGTTTCACATGACCCTTACATGAATGCAGATTTCTGTCTCACACCTGAAGGCAATCCCATTACAACTAAAATGGAAAAGGATTACAGGCTCTATGCCATGGATTATACAGAAATCCGCCAATGGGATGCCGGTAGCAAAGTCAACCCGAAATTCCCACAGCAATTCAAAATGAAGGTCAGTAAACCGCTGCTGGCTGAACTGATTGACAGCGTTGAAAACTATGTAAAGATTAATAAACTGAAACCCATCAGTTACAATATCGAAACAAAATCATCACCTGAAGGAGACAATATCCTGCAACCCGAACCTGAAGCATTTGTCAGCTTGCTGATGGACGTGTTGAAAGCCAAAAAAATCCTGAAACGTACAACTATACAGTCGTTCGACAAACGCACAATTCAGGTATTGAATCAGCAAAACCCAAAGCTTTCTCTTGCTTACTTGATTGCTGCAAATAATAAAAGCACTCCTGCTGAACTCATTGCATCACTTGGTTTCAGACCAGCAATCATCAGTCCCGAATACCGTCTCGTCACTACTACCTATGTGGAGGAATGCCACAAGGAAAAAATGAAGGTGGTGGTGTGGACTGTCAACGATAAAAATGAAATTGAAAGGATGAAACAATTGGGTGTGGATGGAATCATCTCTGATTACCCTGACAGGTTTTGACAATAAGTGATCATTACATTCGGGACATGTTCAGGATTTTTGCTGAGTCTTGAAATATTGTTTCATAAATCCCTTTAGATCAAGTGTGGTTTGCCGGTATTTTTTTTCATTGATGAGGTTCTTTTTCTCCAATGGATCTTTTTTATAATCATACAATTCAACAGCATAAACCTTTTGCTCATCAAAAGGTTGCTCTGATGTAAAATCGTTCATCCACACCGTATAACGGTATCTTTCCGTGCGGAGACTGTATCCCATCATCTTATTTTTCTTAAATCCCGCTTGCACCATCTCTGGCTTGGGCAAACTCCTTGGATACTGACTTACCGCAAAATCCTTTACAGTTGATTTTTGATCAACCATAATCGGCGTCAAGCTTTTTCCTTGCAGATGTGTTGGAATCGCAACATTGGCCAAATCGCAAATGGTTGGGAAGATATCCAGATGTTCACTCAGGGCATCTGTTTTGCCGGATTTAAATCCCGGAGCAGCAATGATAAGCGGCGCGCGGGTGGCCTGTTCAAAGTTGCTGTGTTTGTTCCACATATCATGGTCACCCAAATGCCATCCATGGTCGCCCCAAAGCACGATGATGGTATTGTTTAAAGTACCCAGTGAATCCAAGGTGTTCAGCAATATGCCCACCTGTGCATCTGTGTAGGAAATCGCTGCATAATATCCATGCAGCAGTTCACGTTGCTTATCCTGATCCAATCGAATATGGTTACCGGATCCTTTGTGTTGTACAAGTGCGGGAATGTCTGGATAGTTGCGCAATTCACCCGACTGGTGGTAAGCCAGGTCCGGACTGTTGGCAGCGTGTTCTTGGAATGATGCGAGTGGCATCTCATCCCGTTTGTACAGATCCCAATATTTTTGAGGTGCAATAAATGGGAGATGCGGCTTGTGGAAACCAACTGCCATGAAAAAGGGCTTGCTACCTCTAGACAATTGAATGATTTGGTCTTTCACTTTCAACGCCAAAACACCATCCTCATAGGCATGATCGGGCACATCCATGGCTTCTGTTGACGGACCGGTTTTTTTGGTGCTTCCAAGCTGGGTGTCTTCTTCACTTTCATCCTGCTGGGTTTTTTTAACTGCAAACAGTGCCTTGTTCTCCGGCAAAACATAACCCCCTGTAGGTTTTCCAAGGGCATAATCTGCAGGCTTTGCCTCGATATAAGGCATGTTCCAGGAAAGGGGATCTATTTTCTTGATGGCACTGGTGGGGTGATAAATTTTACCTGCACCCATGGTCAGGTATCCCTGAGTGATCAAATGTTGTGGTAATGTCAGGATATCCGGATTCATGTCGCGCATCTGTGTTTTCAGATCCCATATCCTTGTATAATCCGGCCGCATGCCAGTCATGATACTGGCACGTGTTGGCCCACAAACAGCCTGCTGGCAATAGTTTCGTCTGAATACTGTTCCCATAGCTGCCAACCGGTCAATATTCGGTGTCTTAACCAGTTTATTTGCATATGCACCAATATCTGGTCGAAGGTCGTCAACCGCTATGAAGAGAATGTTAGGTGATTTTTTTTCTTGTGCAGAC
>JBDLUZ010000264.1:0-3159 GCA_039805045.1 Bacteroidota bacterium
AAAACCTTGACCAGGGCAGAAGAGCAAATCATGCAGGCGCTATGGCGATTGGAAGAAGGTGGTTATTTGAAAGATATTGTAGAAGCCATGCCTGATCCAAAGCCACATCACAACACGGTTGCTACGCTTCTAAAGATTTTGGTGGAGAAGGAAGTGGTGGGCATCAAAACGCCAAACCGATATAATTTGTACTATCCATTGTTGACGAGAGACGAGTACACTTCTGGTTCCATTGCTGGCATTACCAAAGGGTATTTCGAAGGCTCCTATAAAGAAGTGGTTTCTTTTTTGGTGGATAAAAAGAAATTGTCGGTCGAAGACCTTGAACTTTTATTGAAGCAGATTAAAAAGAAAAAATAACACCATGTTACCTCTTTTCATTTACATCCTGAAGGCAATCCTGATATCAGGTATTTTACTCGGATATTACTGGATTGGTTTGCGCAACACAAAGTTTCATTATTATAACCGCTTTTACCTGGTGGGCACCGTATTGTTGAGTTTGAACTTGCCTTTACTTGATTTAGAATGGTTCATTTTGTCTACACCTGAATCAGCACCCGTTCAGCAGGTTGTACAATTTATGTATCAATCTGACGGTGCCATCCCAGTGAACCAAGGTCTCACCTGGGATCAAATACTTGTTATGTTCCTTGCCTTGGTTTCCGCAAGTCTGGTTATCCTGTTTGCAGTGGGTGTATTAAAAGTATACCTGCTAAAATCAAAAGGAAAAGTAACCGTGATGGACCGTTTCGATTTTATTGAGACTGCATTGGACGAGGCTCCTTTCTCTTTTTTCAGGAATCTTTTCTGGAGGAAAGACCTTCCTGTTCATGATGAAACTGGGCAACGGATGTTGAAACATGAGTTAACACATATAGAACAGTATCATACTTACGATAAGCTCTTTGTTGCTTTTACAACCTATCTTTTTTGGATGAATCCATTTTATTGGCTCATCAGAAAAGAATTGGAAGTGGTGCATGAATTCATCGCAGATGAAGAAGCTGTTGCAGGCGAGGATGCTGCTGTGTTGGCTGAAATGTTATTAAAGGCTCATTATCATTCAAATAGTTTATCTGTTGGACAATCATTTTTTTATTCATCCATTAAAAGACGCATTATTATGTTGACCTCTTCCAAAAAAGTAAGTTACAGCTATGCAAGAAGAATCTTGGTTCTTCCAGTAGCGCTTGCAATTGTTGCATTGCTTTCCTTTACCATTAAAGATCAATTGGATCAAAATTTTCAAAGTCAATTAACTAAAGAATCAATTTTACAAGATCAAATTGATTCCATCCCTGCAAAATACCGTGATCCCAAAACCGGGAAAATCAAAGGGAGTTTTCAAATAGATATTGATGGTGATATGGCTTCCTTCAAAGACATCAAGACTAAAAAGGAATTGTTTAAAGTGCCTTTACATGAACTAGCCGGACCAGCCAATAAGGTACTCAAAGTGCAAGGATATCCTTTGGATATGTCGGAAAAGGTGATGTTTATTGCTGCAGATAGTTCAAACAAATCTGAATATGTTTTTATAAGTGAGGGCAATTCCATGCCACCAGCGCCCCCAATGCCCCCTCTTCCCCCTCTGCCTCCCCTTGAACCAGGAAAGCCAGGTGCTCCCAGGATTATCATCAATGGAAGAGAAATTTCACCAGCTGATCTGGAAAAAATTGATCCATCCAACATTAAAACGATCGATATCCGGGGCGATGAAAAAGGAGTTGCTGTTACTGAAAGAAAATTGAATGGGATGACCTGGACCGAAGCTACTGCTGCTGATGGGAAAAAGGTGATTACCGTGAAAGTGGATTCGGTGATGTTTGATGGAAAGGCAAAGGTTGATGTTTCCGCGCATGGAAAGGTTAGCAACATTCATATCTCAGTTGATACAGCAGCTTATAAAACTGTCACAGACAATAAGAAAAATTCGAATGTGAGTACCATCATTGTCCGGACGAGTGATGATAAAGTTGTAGAAGAATCTCAAAAAGATCCCCAAACACTGACTGTCACAACAACGGAAAAGGACGGTAAAAAAACGATCACTTATGTTCAAAAGACAACAGAGAAAACTGAATTACCCAAAGATGTCCTGTACATCATTGATGGAAAAGAAATGACGTCTGGCAGTATCAAGGATATTGAACCTACATCTATTAAGATGGTCAGTGTACTGAAGGGGGAAAATGCTATTAAAAAATACGGTGAGAAAGGGAAAAATGGCGTAATAGAAATTACCACAAAGAAATAATTCATGTAATCCCTTATTTTTCAAAAAGGGGAACACATGGACTATTTATGGTTTAAGTAAGCGGCCTTTGGGCCGCTTTTTTTATGAGTGGTTTGTCTTGCCGATATCCATGAACTAACTTAGCTGCCAGATATGGGAAATTTTTGCCGATTGATTGGGGTGTTTATTGTTTTGTTTTTCCTGCATGTCAGGCTTACAGCGCAACAGCATACTTCAGATCAGGTCATTGCAAAAGCCTCCGCTGATCACCTGTTACTTTTGCGTGATCATGCTGCCATTTTCAATGGTGCAGAATATGTAGGTTATGGACAACAAATCAATGGCCATCCTTATTTTGGCAGTGATAGCCTTATGCTTGGCGATATTGTTTATGAAGGTGTTTTATACAAGGGCATTCCACTTTTTTATGATTTGGTAGAAAATGCGGTGTTGATTCAAAGTTTCAGCGGAAGCCATTTTATCAGGCTGAACAATGCAAAGGTTTCTTCATTCGTATCCAATGGCGCAAAATTTGTAAAAACGCCATTTGAAGCTATTGGCATTTCAGGTGGAGGTTTTCTGCAAGTCTTGCATCAGGGAAGCTTTACAGTTTATGCCCGAAAGAAAAAAGTACTGGTCTCCAAAAACAATGGTGAAAGGCCGGTTATGGTCTTTCACCAATTCAATACATATCATTTGGCGATGAGAGGAAATTGGAATGCTTTGAGCAGTCAGCGAGACCTCACCAATCTTTTTCCGAATCAACATGATGCACTGAAAAGCTTTTTGTCTTCACAAAAACTTCGTTTCAAAAAAAATCAGGAAACCATGCTGAAACAATCAGCTGCATTGCTGGAACAATTGATGCAAAGATGAAAGCTGATCTACGTGTCATATTCCTCTTTACAATTTTAACTCTA
>JBDLUZ010000265.1:0-3146 GCA_039805045.1 Bacteroidota bacterium
GGATCTGTAATGCCAACCAGGATGTGTCTGCACTTAACAGAATCAGGTAAGGTTTTGCTGTCCAGTTTTTTGGCGAGTACGAATGCGCCACCATCGAGATATGGACCAAAAACCTGACCTATGGGCATTGCAACGATATCATCTTTTGCAGACATCTGCATTTTAGAACGGAGTACAAAGCCATCAAAATAAGGAAGTTGTGTATTGTTCTTTGTTACAAAGGCTTTGGCATCTGAAGATTCTTGAAATGCCGACTTAAGATTAACCAATTGGTTTACTACAGTTTGTGAATCGGCTACAGTTGGATTTGCGTCAAAAGATACATACGCTATGCTTTTTACATGTTCCTGCTTGAATTCTTCCTTGTGCGCCTTTACATAATCATTGATTTCTGAATCAGAAACCTTGATGGTACTGTCTGCCACTGTTGTATACGGTACGCCAACATAGCTTACTGTTGCAAATGAAGCATTGTCTGCATTCATTTTCTCAAGCATCCACTTGGGAACATATGAACCCTGGGTGAACAGAGATGTATATTTTTGTGTAAGGAGGTTGATTTCAATTGGATTAATCAACTGTGCTGTAATATTGGCAACATCTTCAGCCTTTGCACTTTTTTTGAGGTTGTTGAACCAGTTTTTTGCTGCATTGATATCGAATCCACCAGTCTTAGGATCAGTAAACAGTTGTCTGAATTCTTGTGGTGCTTCTTCAGAAAACAAAACCGCTCCCATTTCCTTTGGTGTTACGGTAAGTCCAAGCTTAGCAGCCTCTGATTGAATGATTTCCTCTTGAATGTATCCGTTCCATACATTTTCAATGATGCTTTGTGTCATCATTTCATTGGTCTGCATTCCCTGAGACCTGTAATTTTGCTCCACCAGGTTTACCTTATTGTTGAATTCAATGATATCTACTTTTTTACCATTGATTGTACCTGCAGAAGTTGCTTGTCCGTCAAACATATTTCCGCTTTTTCCAATAAAGGCATCCTGAACGAGGAAACCAATAAGGCTAATTGCGATCATCGTGGTCAGTAAAACTGCAGCTTTGTCCCTGATTTGTTGAATAATTGACATATCCTTCTTATATTAATATAGTGGGTGGCAAAAATAGGGTAAAAATGGTTATTAACAAATTGTGGATAACACCGAATTCCTGTTAATTTCTGCCCTTTTTGACGCCTTGAGATTGTGTATTTCTCATACTTTGTTATTCCCTTATTGTGGTTTGGTGGTGTTTTTTCCTTTTAATCACATTTTGCGCATAAGATTTCCACACGATTTCCGGCTTTTTTTAAATGTTGAAAGTTTGAGTTAAGATTTTTTGGATTGTTAATTTAATTACCCAGTTTTCCTGTTTACAGGATGTTGACGAAATCACATTGTTTGTGAATTATTGTGGATATTTGTGAATATCTCTTAATAAAGTGATTTTTTTGTGCGTTGTACACATTTCCACAGCCGTAATAGTAATAAGTATTTTATAAATAAAGAATATATATATAATTAATACAGGAGTTGTTAACATGGATCTGAGAGAAAAAATTTTAGATTTAAAGCAGAAAAAAAATGCTGTTATTCTTGCACACTATTATCAGACTGCTGATATTCAGGATATTGCTGATTTTTTAGGTGATAGTCTTCAGCTGGCTCAGGCTGCTGAAAATGTTGATGCTGATATTATAGTTTTTGCAGGTGTACATTTTATGGCAGAAACAGCTAAACTATTAAATCCACTGAAAAAAGTACTGATACCTGACCTTGATGCTGGTTGTTCTTTAAGTGATAGTTGTCCGCCTGACTTATTCAAACAATTCACAGAAAGTTTGCCTGATCATAAAGTAATTTCCTACATCAACTGTTCTGCAGAAATTAAAGCTTTGAGTGATGTCATTTGTACCAGCAGCAATGCCATGTCAATTGTCAACAGTTTTCCTGAGGAGCAACCTTTAATTTTTGCACCTGATCGGAACCTTGGTGCTTATATCAATAAGCAAACAGGTCGAAATATGGTATTGTGGAATGGAGCATGTATGGTTCATGAAATTTTCAGCATTGATAAGTTGCTTAATTTAAAAGCTGAGCTTCCTGATGCCAAAATAATAGCCCATCCAGAATGTGAAGATGCTTTGCTTCAACATGCAGATTTTATTGGTTCAACTACGCAGCTCCTTAAATTTACTCAGCAGGATTCCGCTCAGAAATTCATCGTTGTAACTGAAACTGGCATTTTACATCAAATGATGCTTGCATCACCCCATAAGGTTTTCATTCCTGCACCACCCAATAACAGTTGTGCTTGTAATGATTGTCCACATATGAAGAAAAATACGATGGAAAAAATTTACCATGCTTTATTGTCTGAACAACCTGAATTATTGTTATCAGATGAATTGTTAATCAAAGCTGTGCTTCCTATTCAAAAAATGCTTGATATTAGCAGATCTAATGGTTTCGTTTAAACTTCTTTATGAATCAGATTAATACTATAATTTTTGATCTTGGTGGTGTATTAATAGATTGGAATCCAGATTACCTGTACAAGAAACTCATTCCTGATGCGGTTGAGCGTAAATGGTTCCTTGATAATATATGTACCTCTGAATGGAATGAGGAACAGGATGGCGGACGTTTGATAGCTGAAGCTAATAACATACTGATTAACCAACATCCCAGCTATAAGAGTCTAATAGAGGCCTTTTATGACCGTTGGGAAGAAATGTTGGGTGGATCTATTACCGAAACTGTTACAATTTTCAGTAATCTTAAAAAAACTGGCAATTTTAAGTTTTATGCATTAACCAACTGGAGTGCCGAAACATTTCCAAAAGCTCTTGATTTGTTCGATTTTTTACATTGGTTTGATGGGAGGCTGGTTTCCGGCGAAGAAATGACCAGAAAACCTTTTGATGATTTCTATGAACTTTTAATCAGTAAATTTTCAATAGATAAATCATCAGCAATTTTTATTGATGATAATTTTAGAAATATTACTGCAGCAGAAAGACTAGGTATAAAATCTTACCATTTTACTTCAGCAGTAGACTTGAAAAAAGAGCTAATAGCTATTGGACTTTTAACTGAATAACTGATAAACAACGAAACTTAAGCAATAAGCTATAGCTGTCATATATATTAATT
>JBDLUZ010000266.1:0-3141 GCA_039805045.1 Bacteroidota bacterium
GTTAATATCTCTTCATCCCACAAAGCACAACTGAAGCGGGATATTCTTTTGGCGGGGCAGGCTGAAGATTATTACTGGACCACAGCATGGGATACTTATGTAGCAGCACCCTCGCAGGCTGCCAATACAAAGCACGTTACAACTGCTATAACCACACTCATTAAATACTTGGTTGATTTACCCGAATATCAACTCTGTTAATCCATCAGCATGCAAAGGAGAAAATTCATACAGAACATTGCTCCGGCCGGAATCATGGTCCCCTCATTTGTTCAGGGAATGGGTTTCAGGGCATACGACAAAGGACATACTTTTCTAAATAATTTGTTATTGCCACCGGGTGATAATGACAGGGTATTTGTAATCGTTCAGCTTAATGGGGGCAATGATGGCTTAAATACCGTAATCCCTCTTGATAACTTCAGCAGGTATGTCAATGCCCGTAAAAATATTTTTATTGATCAGTCCAAAGTACTGAAGTTAAATGGATATGATACAGTTGGTCTCCATCCCGCTATGACAGGGATGCAGCAACTATTTAATGATGGCAAGTTGCACATAGTTCAGGCTGTAGGATATCCTCAACCTAATTTTTCTCACTTCCGTGCAACTGATATCTGGATGACTGCCTCAGACAGCAAGCAGGTTTTAAACTCAGGATGGATGGGCCGTTTTCTGGATGAGCTTTATCCAGGTTTTCCCGCAGGCTATCCCAATACAACCATGCCAGATCCCCTCGCCGTGCAGATTGGGTCAGTTACTTCATTGACCCTGCAGGGACCCATGCAACCCATGGGCGTGAGTATATCTAATCCTGCTTCTTTTTACAGTTTGGTGAACAATCAACAGGATCCTGTGCCTAATACACCTGCAGGGAATGAGCTGACTTATATCAGGGAGATGTCTAGGCAGACTCAAAAATTTGGTGAGGTTATCAAAAATGCCAATTCTAAGGTGACTTCACAGGGTGTTTATCCTACTGGTAATTCTCTTGCAGATCAGCTTAAAATTGTTGCGAGACTTATAAAGGGCGGTTTGAAGACCAAGATTTATATGGTAAACTATGGAGGGTTTGATACCCATTCCAATCAGGTGACTACAAGTGATACCTCAACAGGAACACATGCCAGGCTGTTGGGTAATGTAAGCGCTGCCATCAAGGCGTTCATGGATGACATTAGATTGCTGGGTGTTGAAGACAGGGTTGTGGGTATGACTTTTTCTGAGTTCGGGAGGAGAATCTTGAGCAATGGTTCCAGTGGAACAGACCATGGCGCCGCAGCCCCACTTTTCGTTTTCGGTGCAAAAGTTGAGGGAGGAATTTCAGGTAATAATCCAACAATTCCATCATCAGCAACTGTAGGAGATAATATTCCTTATCAGTATGATTTCAGGAGTGTTTATGCCAGTATTTTATCAAATTGGTTGTGTGTGGATGCAGGGATGTTGAATACTGTGATGTTGAAAAACTTTCAAGACCTGCCACTGACCAAGGTTGGCACCTGTTCCGTACTGAATCCTGTTGGGAGTGCAGAACAATTGATTGTTGCATATCCAAATCCTTTTCATAAGTCTGTTGGTATTCAATTTAAAACTATGGGAGGGCATACACTACTGCAGGTACTTGATGGAGCCGGCAGACTTGTAAGAATACTGACCGACAGGGATTTTAATCCAGGAACATACAAAGTAGATTTCGATGGAGAGCATTTGCCGGCTGGTATCTATTATGTACGTTTGCAGAACCAGGTAATTCAACAGGTGAAGTCCATCGTTAAAATCTGATATGCCATTTACATCCTCCTTGCTATACAGGGCCTTGGTTCCCAAGCCATTGAGAACAGCTGTGCTGCTGTCTTCCTTGAGAAAACGCATCCCTGCTTTCCTTTCTCATCCTCCATTTGCTAACGACAGCGAAGTGCAGCAGGTTGCGGAATTTGTGCGCGCCAATGGCGTCGGAATTTTCCCATATCCCTTCACGTCCAAATATAAAAAGGGGGATATAGTAGTTTATACGGATGATCAAAATGGCTTGAAGTATGTGCTGATGGACGGTAAGCGGTTGTATTTTAAAAGGAAGTGGTCTGCAGACAGAATAAGAAGGTCATTTCATGACCTGACACTTGAGCAAGACGAAGCCAGTCCGCACAGGTACCTCAGTTCAACATTTAACCTGAGTAAAACTGATGTAGTTGCGGATTTTGGAGCTGCTGAAGGAAATTTTGCACTGGCAGTTATTGAAAAGGTCAGTAAGATTTACCTGTTTGAATGTGATCCTGAATGGATTGAAGCCCTGCAGTACACTTTTGCTCCCTGGAAAGATAAAGTTGAAATAATTCCAAAGTTCGTTTCAGACAGCAATGATGAACGCCATTGCTCAGGGGATGTTTTTTTTCGGGACAAGGAAGTGACATTTTTGAAAATTGACGTTGATGGGGGAGAGCGGCCCTTGTTGAAAGGGTTTAAGCAGATTTTGCATAATCGGGCAAATCTGAGAATTGCCCTTTGTACTTATCACCAGCATGATGATGAGTCTGAATTTACAGACTTGCTCAATACTTCGGGGTTTAAGGTAAGTCCATCTCAGGGGTATATGATTTTCTATTATGACAAAAAGCTCAAGCCCCCTTACATACGCAGAGGATTAATCAGAGGAGTCAAATAAGATGTATGTTGTGGAAATTACTTAAATCAGAATACCTGTTCAGAGATCTTTGGTTCACTGTCAGAAAAGATACATGTGAAAAACAGAATGGTAGCCTGGTTGATCCTTATTATGTGTATGAATTTCCGGATTGGGTTACTGCAGTTGCCCTGACAGCGGATGGAAAGTTCATCTTTGAAAGGCAATACCGGCATGCAGCCGGACTTACCATGATGGAAATACCCGGAGGGTGTGTTGATCCGGAGGACTCCACCCTGGAAGATGCAGTTTCAAGAGAATTGCTGGAAGAGACGGGGTTTCAGTTCAGTAAGTTGGAATACCTCGGGAAGACGTCTGCCAATCCATCAACGCATAATAACTGGATGCATTTTTTCCTGGCATCAGGGGGGGTGAAAGTTTCAGAACAGGATCTTGATCCCAATGAAGAAATTGAACTGCATTTTCTTTCCCTTGAAGAGGTAAAGGAATTGCTTAAG
>JBDLUZ010000267.1:0-3130 GCA_039805045.1 Bacteroidota bacterium
TGAATTCAACTGCTTTTTTCTATGTGCAAGCAAGAAATATTACAACTGGATGTTTATCAACTGAAAGAACAAAAGTAACCGCACTTTTTGATCCTGCTGCAATTCCCACAATATCGGGAGACCCGGGATTGTGTAACGGAGATTCACTCCTTTTGACAACGGATCAGGTTTATGGACTCCAATGGTTTTTCAATGGTGATTCATTGGCAGGTGCTAATTCTCAATCAGTTACAATCAAAAAATTTGGTGACTACAAGGTGATATTTACCAATACCAGTGGTTGCAGTAATCAATCTGCTATCAAAACTGTACTTGGATACCCTGATATTTTGGGCAATTTGGTCAAGCCAGATAAAACAGATATCTGTGATGGATATGCTTTGAGATTGTCAGCAGAAGGAAGTTTTGCTTATCAGTGGTACATGAATGGATCGAAAGTGACTGATTCAATTGCAGATAACTATAACGCCAGAATTGCAGGAACTTATACTTTGCAATACATTTCCGAGAAAGGGTGTAAAGTGATGGACCCAGATAGTATCAGATTAAGATTGATTAAAAAACCTGATGCCAAATATTCAATAGGCCCCACCACTTGTATTAATATACCCGTTGAATTCTTCAATAAAAGCAGTGTTACTGAAAGTGGAAATGTTTTTTATAATTGGGAGTTCGGTAACGGTAAAAGAGATACAGGATTTGTGATGCAATACGTTTATGATAAACCAGGTCTTTACATGACCAGGCTCGTGGTAACACCCGCTTCCTGTCTGATGCTTGCTGATACGGCACTGCTCTATGTGAAGGTGGAAAGTCCACTCCCTGCCATCAGGTATCCTGCTGTTAATGCAGTAATCAACAAAGCAATTGCATTACAAGCCCGTGACTTCGGTAATCAGTACCAATGGTTTCCTGCAACCGGATTGTCTAACGGCTCTGTTAAAAATCCTGAAGCCAGACTTACACAACAACAGGACTACAAAATAGCTATTACCACAATCGCTGGTTGTACAACAACAGACTCCTTGCTGGTAAGGGTATTCCGTGAAAATGACATCATGGTTCCGGAAGGGTTTAGTCCAAATTCAGATGGTCAGAATGACAAACTTTATCCATTCCTCATCGGTATAAAACAAATGAATATGTTCAGGGTGTATGACAGGTGGGGAAATCTTATTTATGACAATAAACTTGCAACCAGCTCAACAGGTTGGGATGGTTTCTTCAAAGGAAGTCCATTACCAGCAGGTCCATATGTCTGGATGGGCGAGGGGGTTGATGTGGATGACAAAGTAATCCGTAGAACGGGAACTGCTATGCTGATTAGGTAAAACAAAAGTTTAAATCACTCTAGCAATTTAACAACCCTGGTAAGTTTTCCATCTGCATTAACGCCTTCAAGAACAATTTGTAATCGTTTACTGATGTCATTGTTGAAAAACTGTATTCGGAAACGGGGACTTTTTTTATTCGTTATCACATATGGATTCCAGTAAAGTGTTGACCGGATATCTGTTTCAGGATTTTCATTTGGGTTATCGTATTGAGGATTGTAAAACTCTTTAAATCTTGTAAATCCACTTATTAATGAAGATAGCATCCCTTTGCTGTTTTTACTGTTATCTGCTCTTGAGTCTCCCCCCTTTTTAGTATAGATGGCGATAGCACCGCCTCCGCCTCCGCCAAATGAACCAAAAAATGGAGGTCTGAATACTTTAACCATGGCAATGTCTCTGATATTCAATGACATGACCATATCCGGACCAACCTGCTGTTGATCAAGGAAAACATCTGGAGTTCCTCCTCTCCAGCTCATAGAAACGCCACCCGGACCTCCACCTCTGCTTATTTGCAGACCAGGCACCCGGCCTTGCAGATAAGACAATATGTCAAATCCCGATGCAGCAGCAGGGTCATTCAAGAGATCAAAAACAAAAGCATCGCCACCTGCAAATAGTCCGGTTGCATAGCGCTGATCAACCACATCCTCTTTTGGCTTTACTCTTGATTTGATAATTACTTCCTGAAGGGTTTTATAGGACGACTTTTTTTTCCATTCTTCTTGCATGGCAAGAAATTGATTCATGCGCAACCTTGCGAGACTGTCATTCCAGTTTATAAGTTTTTCAGCCTCTTCAATTTTAAGTGCTTTGGATGAAGGTTTTATGAGTCCATTGTCAAATTGCACCTGCGCAATGTCATTCAGCCGCTGATTTTGGTTAAAGCTGTAAAAAATCCGGGCAGTATCATAGAAAAACTGATCCCTGTTTTCAAAATTTCCATCTTTGGAAACAGGTTGAAAAACAAAATTCTTACTGCTGTCTTTATATTGGATGATCAGGTTCAGCAAAAGGTCGTTTACACTGGTATTTTTCAAACCATACACCTTTCCTGAAATCTTCATCCTTTCTGATTCAAGCGGATATTTATAGGTAGGTCCAATTCCGGCTTTGATTTTTTCCCAATCAAATCTTCTCCAGCCGTGTGTTAACATAACCAGGTCTAAATTAGCCATCACAGAATCTGAATCACTGGATAAATAATAACCCGGATTATAAATCTTTCCCTTGATTTCATTGCTCAGCAAAAGATCTGAGTATATTGTTTGCGTGTTTGATAAAGGTTCAATGTCGGCATCTGTTACTGAAACAGATAAATTTGTGGCAGTTGTATCAGTAACATATACATCAAATACATTTTTACCCCTTTTGGTAAGTGTTACCAGTTGTGTAAGGATTTTTGCACTGAATTCATGTGTTCGGTTGTTGACAAAAACAACTCTTTCTGCCACTGGATTCCATGCTGAAGAGAAAAGTGTAAACTGTAAGACACCTGTATTCAATTCTGATATGGGAATATTGGCGCTGAGTGTTGTGCGGTCTGTGGCATTGAGATTGACTTTGAATAAAATATTCTGATTCATGTGCACAAGCAGATTCATGATTTTCAATTCATCTGCAATTGTTGGCGTTCTGTTTACGGTAATTGTTGCGAATTCATTACTCGTTTTTACGGAAAGAATAACACCTTCAGATTTGGAAGGGGGAATTTCAGTAATACCTGAATTTCCATTGTTGTCTGTCCATTTTACATGATATTTTTCACCAGGTTTTGGCTGAAGCATGAAGCT
>JBDLUZ010000268.1:0-3124 GCA_039805045.1 Bacteroidota bacterium
AGCAAAGCCGTATCGATCCTGTATTGCGAACTGGATACTGATGGTCCTTTGTAATCTTTCCTGTATCCCTTTGCATCAGCATCAAAAAAACTGTAATCCCTGTCGATTGCATCAGCGAGCCCGAGCCCACCCTGACTCACAATAACCGGTTCCGGCATGCCCAGTCTCACTGCCATCTCCCGGATGGTTCTGGGATAGCCATCAGAAGCAACGGTTCCTGCAGTGGCAAACACACCAATGGCACCACGGGTGTGGGTTGCCTGATAAGCCAACGCTGCTTTTACGCCGGCATTGATTACGCCTACCACAGGCACTGCTGCTCCTGCAGACTGAACAAAAGCTTTTACTTCAGGCAATGCGAATGCTGTTGCCGTATTGCAGGCCAACACCAGCATTTTCACACCCTGTTTAGATTGCTGACCTTCAACTTGGAGATCATAGCGTTGTTTCAGGAGGAAATCCATGTTTTTGATGACATGTTCCTGCAAAAGCTTTGTTTTGTTTTCTGCTGCGTAGTTTCCATAAGGCATATTGGCCTGATCTGCCAGGTACTGAAAATATTCTTTATCAAAATCAGGCTTACCATCTGCTCCAGGCTTTCCCGTTTCATTGTTAAACGCATCCAATGTGAGCATGGCTTCCAGCACTGTTAATCCACCCGTTCCCGAATCAAACACGCCAATGGGCAGGTTAGTCTTGTTTTGTGCTTCCGCGAAAAAAATCAGGAAAACCTGAAATCCAAGTATAAACACGCCTGTTTTAAACATTCCTGACACCATGATAGGATGATTTTAGTTAAACATACCCAATTTCTCTTCAAATTTACCAGGTTTACAATGGAAATATGGATAACTAAAGCCAATTTTGCAGAGTCAACCCAGCGTAAATCAAATTCCAATCAAATAAGCATCATGAAAAAGAATTTAGTCAAACTTTTATTTGCTGCAACCCTTTTTACAGCAGCCTGTAATAATGCATCAGAAACGCCCGCACCGGCAGAAGCGCAAACAGAAATGGCCGTGCCTGAAGCAACAAAATACACCCCTGAAATGGTCGTCAACAAAAAAGACTACACCTGCGGAATGCCTACTACTGCAGGCATCAGCGATACCTGTCATTATGAAGGAAATGCTTATGGATTCTGTTCTGCCGAATGCAAGGCCGAATTCCAGAAAGATCCTGCCGCCGCCCTTGCTGCTGCACAATAAACAATATAAAAAACGAAACTGATGACTACCGTAAAAGCATATGGTGCGAAGGAAAGTACTGCCCCACTCGAACCACTCAACATCACACGCAGGAGCCTTAAACCGCATGATGTCCATGTGGAAATTTTATATTGCGGTGTTTGTCACAGCGATATTCATACCGTAAGAAATGAATGGAGTGGAAATACGAAATATCCTGTTGTTCCAGGTCATGAGATCATTGGTGTGGTGAAAGCCGTTGGTACTGAAGTGAGTAAGTTCAGTGTTGGACAAACAGTGGGCGTTGGAGTGATGGTAGATACATGCAGAAGTTGTAAGCCATGCAAATCACAATTGGAACAGTTCTGCACAGAAGGTATTACCGGCACATACAATGCATTGGAAAGAGATGGTTCCGGCATGATCACCTATGGTGGTTACTCTTCAGAAATTGTGACTGATGAAAACTATGTGCTTCATGTGAAGCAAACAGAAAACCTGGCTGGCGTGGCACCGTTGCTTTGTGCTGGCATCACCACTTATTCTCCGCTGAAGTATGCGCAGGTTGGTCCGGGTATGAAAGTGGCTGTTGTAGGTCTGGGCGGACTGGGTCACATGGCGGTTAAATTTGCAGTAGCCTTCGGTGCTGAAGTCACAGTTATTTCAACTTCAGCTTCTAAAGTAGCTGAAGCATCTAAATTGGGAGCCCATCATTTTATTCATGCACCATCACAGGATGCACTGAAGCCCTACGATTCTTCTTTTGATGTTGTGCTCGATGCCATTTCAGCTGATCACGATTATACTGCTTACCTCAATTTGCTGGATCTCGATGGGAGGTTGCTGGTTGTAGGCTTACCGGAGCACAACCCCAAAGTGGCTCCTTTTGCCCTGATCAAAAACAGGAGAAGCATTACCGGTTCCATGATTGGCAGCATCAGTGAGACGCAGGAGATGTTGGATTTCTGCCATGCCAACAACATTGTGGCTGAAGTGGAAACCATCCCTATGGCATACATCAATGAAGCTTATGAGCGCATGATCAAAGGAGACATCAAATACCGTTTTGTAATCGACCTCTCAACACTCTGATATGGGAACAAGCCGCAGAAATTTCCTGAATGCAATTCCCTTACTGGCTGCAGCTCCGCTGTTGTCTGCAAAGGGAGAAACGCAGCAGCAGCCTGTATCAGCAGACTGGGATCACCTGAAGCTGAGCCTGAATGCATATTCTTTCAATGATATGCTGGTGAAAAAACAAATCACCAAACAGGAAGTGCTGGAGTTTTGTGCAAAAGCCGGATTTGCAGCAGTGGATATGACAGGCTATTATTTCTCCACGTACCCTGCAACTCCATCAGACCATGAAATTTTTGATTTCAAACGTAAAGCCCATGAACTGGGTTTGGAAATCAGCGGCACCGGAGTTCGCAATGAATTTTCCCATGCTTCAACAGTTGCACTGGAAAAAGAAATTGACCTCGTAAAAAGATGGATAGCTGTAACTGCTATGCTGGGTGCACCTGTATTGAGGATATTTACAGCAAAAGCCTATGCAACAGGTGATGAACGCAAAAGGGTGGAAGAAAGAATTCAATATGCCCTCAGACACTGTCTGCATGAAGCTGCATCAAATGGTGTGATCCTGGGTATTCAGAACCACAATGACTACTTAAGAACTGCCGATGAGTGCCATGAACTCATTCAGCCCTTCAATTCTCCATGGCTGGGGCTCGTGTTGGACACCGGTACATTTGTTTCACCTGAACCTTATACAGAAATCAGCAAAGCCACTACCCTCGCCGTTAACTGGCAATTGAAAGAAAAACTGATCATCGATGGTAAACAAACCCTGATGGACCTGCCCAGGCTTTGCAAAATAATCCGAGAATGTGGCTACAGAGGCAATGTGCCCATCGAAACCCTTGGACTGAATG
>JBDLUZ010000269.1:0-3122 GCA_039805045.1 Bacteroidota bacterium
TATACACGTAAAACGGATGATCTCTACGCAGCCTATGCATTTGCGCATCAAAACCGATTGAATCGGTCCAACCTTGATCGGGCCCATTTGCAACTGACAAGTCATATTCTTCATCCCTCAAAGCAGGGAAAAATCAGGTCTGGTAATATGTTTGTCATTACCCCGGATGGTAAAATTGATTATGTTGCGGCTACTCCGGAAAGCGTTGGCGATGAAATGAAGAAATTTTATCATGATTTGAAGCTATTGCTTTCATCGCAACTGTCTTTTAGTGAGGTCTTTTATTTTGCTTCCATGCTGCATTTGGTTTTGGTTAAAATTCATCCTTATGAAGATGGCAATGGAAGAATATCCAGACTACTGGAAAAATGGTTTTTGGCGGAAAAGTTGGGCTCAAAAGCTTGGTTTATCCAATCAGAAAGGAATTATTATCAAAACCACAGTCAGTATTATCATAATATTCGTCTGTTGGGAATGGAATATGATCATTTGGATTATTCCAAGGCTTTACCTTTTCTGAATATGTTGCCGAATTCTCTGATTGGGTTTGACGTTTGAATCAATCAGACAGTTTGCATCAGGATTCTAATGTAGGTTTGATACGCAGTTGGAGATTAGCTGCATTTTCTGCGGATAAAATTTAATTATGCGGAGAATAAATGTTATATTTAACGCATAATATACGGAGAATAAATGTTTGTGTATTTGTACAACAACCCAAATTGGCCACTTTTTGAATGGAATAGTGAAAAGCTTTTGCCATTGCTCTCGATTGTTAGGAACAGACAAGGTAAGTTGATTGGGAAGATGGGTACCCTTGGGTTTGATCTTCGTAATGAAGCAAATCTTGAAATGCTAACTCAGGAAATAATTAAATCAACAGAAATTGAGGGAGAAGTTTTAGAAAAAGAGCAAGTAAGGTCATCAATCGCTAGAAGGCTTGGATTGGATATTTCAGGATTAGTGTATTCTGAACGTCATGTTGATGGAATCGTTGATTTGATGATTGATGCAACGAAGAATTTTGATAAGGACTTGAATAAAGAGAGACTGTTTTCTTGGCATTCAGCACTTTTTCCAACTGGAGAAAGTGGAATGTATAAAATTACTGCAGGGCATTGGCGTGACGATTCAAAAGGTCCAATGCAGGTTGTTTCTGGAGCTGTAGGAAAAGAAAAAGTTCACTTCCAAGCACCCCATGCTTCAGTTATTGAAAATGAAATGCGATTATTCTTTGATTGGTTCAATTTGGAACAGACAACCGACTTGGTATTGAAAGCTGCCATTGCACATTTGTGGTTTGTTACAATCCATCCATTCGAAGATGGTAATGGAAGAATTGGCAGGGCAATAAGCGATATGTTATTGGCTCGTTCTGATGAACAAGCTTACAGATTCTATAGCCTGTCGTCTCAAATACGCAAAGAACGAAACTCGTATTATGACGTATTGGAAAAGACACAAAGAGGCAGTTTAGATATTACAAAATGGATTGAATGGTTTTTGAATTGCCTATTGCATGCAATTGAACTTTCTGAAATAGTTCTTGAAAAAATAATAAACAAGCATTCTTTCTGGATTAAAAACGCTGGGATGAACCTAAATGACAGACAGCGGAAGATTTTGAATATGTTGATGGATGATTTCCAGGGAGTGCTAAACACTACTAAGTGGTCGAAAATCGGAAAGTGCTCACAAGACACAGCCTTGCGGGATATTCAAGACCTAATTGAAAAGGCTATATTGATAAAAACTGAACAAGGGGGTAGAAGCACAAATTATATACTGAAATAAAATTACCTCAAAAGAAAGATATGATCAATATTATGGGTATTCCATCAAGAAGGTTCTCCTAGACATAGACAATTTCAGGCTTGATGACGGAGAAGTATTTCGGCAAAAAAGCTCAATATTCCCTGCCTTGTTTGTCTAACAGTTCAAATGCCTCTTTCCAAGTAGGAATGGTTTCTGATTCGTATCCGTATGTTTTGCCAGTGGCAATCTTGTGGAAGGATTTCATGGCTTGGAGATGGACACCGCTTTTCATGAATTCACGCATAACCGATTTATCTTCCCATGCAGTAAGGGTGCATTGGTATCCGTTAATACGTCTCACTTCACAAAACAGGTTGCCTTTGGCGGTTTTTGCCTGTCCGAAAGAAGGAATGGCCAATCGCCAAAACCTGAAGAAACCCATCAAACCCTTGGGCTTGAGTCCGGTGATAGAAATGTGCATTTATGTGTTTTTGTGAACTAATAATTGTACCATGTTAATTTAACACCAAATATTAAAAATGCATGGATAAAATTTTAGGGTTGCAGCCTTACAACGTTACAATTATATCTTCTTGCATATAAATATGACGCGAAATCAGCTTATGTCCATCATTTCAAGGGTCTTACCATGATGTCTTTGTAATAAACAACGCTTTTGGGATCATGCCCTTGCAAAGCAAAGGTGCCAGTGGCAATGAAGCGTTTCAGATGATTTTTTGCAGGAACAAAATCTTCAGGCTGTGTCCAATCGGTGACGACTTGATCATTGATTTTGACGATCACATGTTTTCCTTCAACACGAATATATTCCGTGTACCACACGTCATCCTTTACATAAACCTCCCTGGTGTCTTTGATGTCATACAATCCACCTGATCTTTTCCAATCGGTATGGGAATTGTTGACCTGCACTTCAAAGCCCTTGTCTGGAAATCCCTTTTCTTGAAAAGCGGTATGGAAATATATGCCGGAATTGGAACCCGGTTTGGTCATGACCAATGCCTTGAATTCGAAATTTGTAAAGTCATGATTCATCACCGAACCGTCATAGTAAAGATGGGAGCGTACGCCTGCAACCTTGATGCTGCCGTCTTCAATGGTGAAGGTGCCTGGATTTTCACCGGCCTTCCATCCGTTGAAGGTCTTGCCGTCGAAGAGGCTAATCCATCCTTTGTCTTGTTTCAGCGATCGGGTACTGGAGCAGGCAATGATGCAGCAGCAACACGCAAGGGCAAACCACGCCTTGGTTCCGGAAAAAAGCGACTTGAATTGCATAGGAGGAGTTTAAATTAAATATCACAGATTGTCACGCCCTGTTTCAATGCAGCCATCTTATCAGGCCAGGT
>JBDLUZ010000270.1:0-3550 GCA_039805045.1 Bacteroidota bacterium
GGGCAGCCCGCTTTTGCAGAGGACCCGTCTCACTCAGAATGGCCCTATTCTGGGTGGCTACATTGGATTGCTGTACTTTAATTTGCTGCTCCGTTACCCGGATCTGCTTTTGCGTTGTCTCCAACTGAAACTTCAGATCGTCTACCTGCTTGGCGGTTGCCGCATCTTTTTTGAAAAGTTTTTCAACCCGTGCGAGTTCGCTTTCGAGGTTATTGCGTTGTGCAAGCTGCACTTCCCGCTGTTCCTGAAATAACCTGACCTGTGGCGCTGCATCAACCGTTTTTTGTTGGAGCGCCTGCATGCTGGCTTCCACCTGTTCCTGCTGAAGGGTTACATTGGTTGCATCAATTTGTCCAACTGTATCCTGGAGACCAAGCGAATCGCCTTCCTGCACATCAAAGGTCAGCAATCGTCCACTGGCTTCTGCTGCACATCAAAGGTCAGCAATCGTCCACTTGCTTCTGCTGCAACCATGATTTCATTGGCTTCAAATGTTCCCTGAGCATCAAAATCCCCGTTATTGCCTTTGCAGGCCATCGCAGCCGATGCAAAAGTGCTGTTGTATTTTTTTATTGTTTTCCTCTGATGATTTCAAGTTGCATACTGGACTGCAACCATTGCAGTTCATGGGCTTTCAAGGCCTGCCTTGCCTGGTCTTCGGCATTCACTTCGCGCACATAATCACTGGCTGTGATTACTCCTGCTTCCAGCTGTGCCGCAGCAGCCTCTTTTACGGCTGTACGCAATTCAATGATGCCCTTGTCGGTTTCCATGAGCTGCCTGAACTTTTCAACTTCTGCCAGCTGTTGCCTTACCTGGGCATTGGCATTTTTAAGGTATGTTTCCTGTTGCAATGCAATGGTAGTTGCACCAACAGCGTTCAATTCTTTTTCATTTTTAGCGGTATACAGGTTGCTGATCGACCAGTTCAAACGGAGCCCACCTATACTGAACCACTGAAATTCATTCCTGAGCATATTGAGTCCGGGTCTGCCATATCCTGCTTGCAGAAATGCACTGGCTTTGGGAAGTGATTTTGATCGCAACAAATCTAGTTGTCTGGTATTGAGCTGTGCTTGTGATTTAAAAACATCAAGTTGCTTGTTAATGCTTCCGGCCGGATTAAACCTATTCAGATCAGGGGTTTCCAGTTGCACATTTTCGGTAAAGACAGTATCCGTTAACACGCCCAGGATATCAATCAATCCCTTGCGTGTTGCGGCTAATTCAATGCTCCGCTGATCAAGCTTCAGCGCCTCAGCCTTAAGGGAATTCAAAGCCGATTTAAAAGCCACCCCATTTTCAAGTTGTGCGCTCACTTTTTTGATTCCAGTCTGAATATCTGAACCAACCAGTTTCAACTGATCTAGCTGTGCATCCACAAACAATATGCTGCAATACAACTGATCGACCCGCTCCTGCAGTTTGTACATCTCCAGCTCAAGTTTGCTAGATTCAGAAACAGCTTGCAATTGGGTCAACTGCTGTTGGTTGCGGATAAGCCCTCCGTCATAGATCAACTGCGAAACATCCATCGTAACCCTGTATTGATCTTTGGATGGCGGCTCTACAACAAACGGTGCATTGGGGATGGAAACTTTGGTTACATCAGACTGATAAGATGCTTGTCCGCCCAACATAAGCTGCGGTACATAACCTTTCGCGAGGTTACTGACAGTAAGGGTGGAAGTCTTTTCAATAAGTCCCTGCTGCCTGATTAACGGATACCCTTTCCGAGCCCTGTTTTCTGCATCTTGCAGGGTGAAGGGCTGGGCTAATGCTGAAGCCACAAAGCACACCATAGCCATTAACAAAGGAATAATCCTTCTGGTCTTGTCATTCACTTTTTTCAATTTTTAAAGATGATATAATCAACTCAGGTACAAGGCGTTTTCTTTCCTCCATCAATGCCATAAATTCCCCTTCACCAATACCCATATTGAACTGCATCATGGGTTTGGCTATCACCGGGAAAATACAGAGCCCCAGGATATTCATGATCAGCTGATGCGGGGCAACCCGTCTGATTAACCCTGCTTCCACTGCTGCCTGAAGTTGTTGACGGAAAATGGAGAAGTCGGGGCGCGACTGTGTAGCGGTGAACATGTTGCTGATGAAAATGTCTTGAGAACGATTCATTTCACCAATCACAAATACGGGAATAAACGGATTTTCTACCGACAGTGTGATGTATGCTTCACACAACCGGGTTATCTTCTGAAAAACATCCATATTGCCCTGCAGAACTTCATTCAGGCGGGAGAAAAACAAACGGGCACTTTCGATGAAAACCCTTTCGAAAAGCAGGTCTTTAGACCTGAAGTAATAATGCAACAAGGCTTTATTGATCCCTGCAGCGTCAGCGATTTCCTGCATGCGGGCCCCCTCACGTCCTTTCTCCCGGAATATCTTAGTAGCAGCTTCCAGGATGCGCTCTTCCGTAGCCATTGACTGATCAGTTACCTGCTCTTTTTTAACCATATAGTATAACCAATTAGTTTAACCACTTGGTTAACAAAGTTACAAAAGAGTCAAATTCAGCCCAAAAAAATCGAAAAATCAGCTTCCTCTGCCTTTTTGTATGGATTGCCGGCCCCAGTTGGGGAGTGCAATATTCAGGTTATCATGTGTTGCTGCCATCTCCTTGCTGAGGAGACTGGTTAATTCAGCAACTTTTTGCTGATAGGCAGGTTGAGCAGACAAATCCTGCATTTCCCAGGGATCTTTGGTGAGGTTAAAAAGCTGTGTATGCTGCACGCCGTCTACATTGTACAAGATCAGCTTGAAGCCATCGGCAGACTTATAACTTCTGCTCCAGTGGCCATAAACATTGTAAATGGCATGACGCACCAATTCCTTTGGTTTTTTAAATACCGAAAAATGACTTTTACCTTCTACCATTGCAGGCTGCCGTACACCAAGGTACTCATACAGCGTGGGTGCAATATCACTGAGGTAATTGAAACCGCTGTAAGCAGAACCTTTGGGTATACCCGGACCAGCCATGATCATGGGTACGCGGATGCTGTGTTCGTAGAGATTTTGTTTTCCAAGCAGTCCGTGCTGCCCTACAGCCAGTCCGTTATCCCCTGCAAATACAATGATGGTATTATCTCTTAACCCATTGCGCTCCAAGGCGTCCAAAATCTTGCCCACCTGATGGTCCATTTCACTGATCATGGCATAATAATTGGCTATATCCTGCTGCATCATGGGTTTGGTGAGGGGACGAGGAAAGAGCTGTTCATCACGCACGTTCATGTCACCATTGTCGAAGGGATGTTGGGGCGCAAAGTTGGGCGGCAGTGTGATGTCAGCAGGAATATAGCGCTGTGCAAATGCGGCAGGCGGTGTTCGCGGATCATGCGGGGAGGTGAAAGCCACATAGCAGAAAAAAGGCTTTTCCTGCGCCACATCACTGTTCAGGAAACGGATGGCATTGTTGGCATAAAGTGTTGAGCTAAAGGTGTCTGCAACCCTTTTTCGGCTGGCAGGATATGAACCTGATGAATCGAAACGGTAAACCGTTGGATGGGGTTGGCCACCATCC
>JBDLUZ010000271.1:0-3111 GCA_039805045.1 Bacteroidota bacterium
TACATTAATCCCTGCATATGAAGCAATTAAATACCTTTTCGGTTGAATGAAAACCCAAAAGGGTCAGCTACTATAACGATTAGGATTTTCAGATATTGCTAAATCTGTATATAAAAACAGGAAGATGGAAATACTTGGAAATATGTTATTCACAGGATATCCACAATAGAAGCATTTTAATAAACTATACGGGTTCAGGCATTTTAACGCCTCATTACAGCAGGATTTACGCAATTCATCACTGTTGTATGCAAAGGAATAGAATATACGAAAAAAAACTGACCCTACCAAAACAAAATAGAATACATTAGGTTGATTATCAGTTTCTTATAGGCCTACCCTGCTTCAAAACTGCCTGGATGCGTTCCAGGGTTTTCCTTTCACCGCAGAGCGACAGGAATGCTTCACGCTCAAGGTCGAGCAGGTATTGTTCAGACACAAGGGTGGGTTCACTCAAATCGCCGCCGCACATCACATAAGCCAGTTTCCGAGCTACAAGCGCATCATGGGCTGTGGCGTATCCTCCCGTTTCCATGGTATGAACCCCTGCAAGTAGCGCACCCAGTCCTGTTCGGCCGAGGACCTTGATATCTTTTCTTTGAACTGGCATAACATAACCACTATCATACAGGTCGAGCACAGCCCGCTTGGCTTCGCTGATGCGGCGACCCTGGTTCATGACGACTTCATCCTGACCTTTCCGCAGGATGCCAAGTTGATATGCTTCATGTGCAGAGGTAGCCACTTTGGCTGTGGCAATGGTTATAAACCTGTTTTTCAGGGTGATGGTCTCTGGTTCATCTTCATGCATTTCATCGGCTGCCCTTAATACAAATTCTTTGGTTCCTCCCCCTCCTGGAATCAGCCCGATACCCAACTCAACCAGTCCGATATAGGTTTCAGCTGCCGCAAAAACCTTGTCTGCGTGCAGACTGAGTTCACACGCTCCCCCCAGGGAAAGGGCATGTGGAGCCACTACAACTGGGATGGAAGAATAGCGTGCCCGCGTCATGGTTCGTTGAAACAGCCTGATGGCCATGTCTAGTTCATCATATTCTTCTTCGATGGCCAGCATGAAAATCATGCCTACATTGGCACCAGCTGAAAAATTAATTCCCTCATTGGCAATGACCAGGCCCTTGTACTTTTCTTCTGCCAGGGAAATGGATCGCTCCATCCCTTCCAAAACCTCGCCACCTATACTCCCCATTTTGGTGTACCACTCGAGGCCAAGCACATCATCATTCAGGTGATAGGTTCTGCATGCACTGTTTTTCCAGACTGTTTGTCCGGCAAAATTTTTCATGACGATGAATGCATTTTCCTGTCCGGCTGCGTGAACAGCAATGTAGGTTTGGGTAAGCGGACAATACGCCATTTGACGGCTATTGACAACTTTAAAAAAACTTGGATTTCCTGCTGCAAGCATATCTCTGACCCAAGGGGCAACAGCGATGCCAGCTTGGTCCATGGCTTCAACAGTTTGTTCTACGCCTAGCAGATCCCAGGTTTCGAAAGCGCCTATCTCCCAGTTAAAACCGGCCATGAGGGCATTGTCTATACTGAAAATGGCATCCGCAATATCTGGAATCCTGTTGGATACATAGGCAAAAAGCCTGTAATGGAAACTGCGGTAGAATTCACCCACCTCATCAGGTGAGCTGCATAGGCGGACAATCCGCTGTCCTGGATTTTCAATGGATTTGACAGCGTCGAAAGCTGCAAAGCGTGGCTTTTGGCGTGGTTCGTACGCCATTGTTTTCAGGTTGAGCGTGAGGATCTCTTTTTCACCTGCTGCATTCCTGGTTTTCTTGAAAAAACCCTGTCCGGTTTTGTCTCCCAACCATTGCTGCTCCCCCATTTGCTTGAGCCATTCCGGCAACTGAAACAGGCTGTGGCACTCATCATGCTTGCAGTGGGCGAAGAGTCCGTTTGCTACATGGATGATGGTATCGATACCTACAATATCAACCGTGCGAAAAGTAGCCGACTTGGGTCTGCCGATGATGGGGCCGGTCAAAGCATCCACTGCATCAATACTCAAATTCATCTGCTGCATCAACTCCATGATCAACATCATTGCGTATGTACCAATCCGGTTGGCAATGAATCCCGGAGTACCCTTACACAATACGGTAGTTTTCCCTAAGAATAGATCACCATAATGCATGAGGAAATCTACAACCCATTGCGCCGTTGCAGAGGTGGGCGTAATTTCCAGCAAACGCAGGTATCGTGGGGGATTGAAGAAATGGGTGCCGCAAAAATGCTTTTGAAAATCAGGAGATCGTCCCGCTGCCAGGAGTTGTATAGGAATACCGGAGGTATTGGTGGTAATGATTGTTCCAGGCTTGCGGAAACGTTCCACCTGTTCATACAATTGTACTTTAACATCGATCCGCTCAACCACCACTTCCACAATCCAGTCGCACCCGGCAATCAGATGCAGATCATCATCAAAATTCCCGGTGGTTATGCGCTTGACAACATCCTTATGGAATACTGGTGATGGATTGGATTGTACAGCTTGCTGCAAGGCTTTATCTACCAACTGGTTCCTGAAAACCTTGCCAGATGCAGTTACCGGCGCTGTTGTGGGCATATCCAGCAGCAATACCGGCACACCAATGCCGGCAAAATGGCATGCAATCCGGGAACCCATAATACCGCTTCCCAGCACGGCAACTTTTCTGATTTGGGGCATCATTGGCATAAAGTATTGGTTGGCGATGACAGTCAATTCACAACTGCAGATCCAAGTTGTAATTTAAGGGATATCTTCCGCTTTTAACTCACCTTCCAGCCTCCAAGTGAAGCTTCTCCAGCTCCAACGAAATGCAGTTTACCAGATGCATCTTCTGCCATCAGGATCATGCCATTGCTGTCGATACCGCGCATTTTCCGGGGAGCCAGGTTGGCTACTATCACCACCTGCTGTCCTATGATGGCTTCCGGTTCAAAGTGCATGGCAATGCCGGAGAGGATAGTCCTTTTTTCAAAACCCAGGTCCACTTCCAGTTGTAGCAATTTATCTGCCTTGGGCACTTTCTGCGCCGCAATGATGATGCCTGTCCGCAAATCTATCTTGCCAAAATCATCAAAAACGATTTC
>JBDLUZ010000272.1:0-3062 GCA_039805045.1 Bacteroidota bacterium
AGGGATGGCTTTATTGAATTGCATCGGATTATCCTGGAAACCGCACCAGCAGCGCTATCTGTGATGAGTTACGGCATGCCTGCCATCAAACTGGAAGGCATTGTTGTTTATTATGCCACCTGGGAGAAGCATTATGCCATCTACCCCATGCCATCAGCTATGAAAGCCTTTGCTGCCCAAACCAAATCCTACAAAACATCCAAATCAACCATTCAATTTCCACATGGTGAACCCATTCCTACTGAATTAGTCAGGGATATTGTTGCCTTCCGTATGCAGGAAAACAAAGAAAAGGCTGAACTGAAAAAAGTATCCAAACGGAAATAAACCACTATCCAATCAAGTCTGCCTGCTGATGGTGTAGATGACATTCATCTTGGTTGCTTCACCATAATAAGCCACTTCTGCTGTTCCGGTTTGAACTGCTCCCAAGCGCTCCATAGCTATCCTGGATCGCAGGTTATTGATCCCTACATAAAACTCAACCCGATCAACGAATTGAAAAGCATAGTCCAGCATCAACCGCTTGGTGGCCGGGTTATACCCTTTTCCCCAATAGTTTCGGCCAAAAAAAGTATAGCCAATTTGGACCACTTTTGCTGATGCATCATAATCCAAAAATCGGGTACACCCTAAGGGCTCCCCGGTTTGGGCATGCACTACCAGGAATGCTCCCTTCGATGCCATAGCCCCCTGAAAATAGGTCTCAAAATCTGCCTGCCGATATCTATTTGGATTGGGGTGCTGCTCCCAAACAAGCGGATCAGCAGCAAGTGGATAGAGTAATGCCAAATCACTTTCCATGAGGGGATTGAGTGCTACCAACTCATTGCGCAGGTGAACAGGCTGAAGGTTGAAAGACATTTCCGGAGTTGTAAATGAGTGAAATGAGCAGTAATTTAGTTTAAAAATAGACGATGTTGAAATTTTTAGGATGGGTGGTACTGTTGATTGCGGTTTCCGGATGCGATAAGCAGGAAACCATTGCAAATGGATGCTTCAAAGGCAAGCTTGTGATCAAGGGAATTTGCAAGAACGATGTTGTTCAACTGGTGGAAGGGAAAAGTGATTCTTTGTTGGTGGAAAGCAGTTGGACTTATCCCACAACAGGAACAGTCTACAGGAATGTTTTTGCAGTTGACAGCAAATGCACCTTTCCGGATAATTTGAAGGAAGGAGACGAGTTTTACTTCACGATTGACCCGGGTCAAATGGAAGATTGTGCCTTGTGTAAGGCCCTTAGTCCGGTTCCAGATACAAAGCTCAAGATAAAAATTTGTGTACCTGGCACTTGAAATAGGTTTTTTTCGAAAGAAATCCGATTTTTCTTTCCAACAATCCCAATTTTTACTATTTTTGCAACCCCGAATGGGTAAATTCCTCAGTAGCTCAGTTGGTTAGAGCATCTGACTGTTAATCAGAGGGTCACTGGTTCAAGTCCAGTCTGAGGAGCTCATGAATTCAAAAGCCGTCTGTAATGACGGCTTTTGTAGTATATTAAATGTTGTAAATTGCATTATGAAAGTTAAAGAGGTTAAATATTTATCAGATTACACTATCAGCGTGAGCTTTGATGATGGAGTAACAGGTATTGTTAACCTAGAAGACTTCATATCTAAGGGTATTTTTATGGTATTGAAGGACAAAGCAAAATTTGAAAAAGTATATACCACTGGATATTCTATTGCTTGGTCTGAGGAACTTGAAATTGACGCAATATCAATTTATTTAGATATTACAGGCAAACATTTTGGAGATATTTCCCGTCCAAAATTTTCTTATGCCGCAGATTAGCTGTTTCCTTGGAGTAATCATTAGAATGTTTTATCGGGATCATAATCCACCTCATTTTCATGCGGCGTATGGAGACTATGAAGCTATTATTGATATTGAACACAATGAGATTATCGGAGGTTATTTACCGCCTCGTGTTTTGGGACTTGTTACAGAATGGACAGCACTCCATCAAATTGAGTTAATGGAAAATTGGGAAAGGGCTAGAAGTCAAGAGCTATTACAGAATGTTGATCCTTTAGTGTAGTATGTGAACTTAAGTTTTAAACCAATGATCTTTCCCTTATCTGGTTATTTAGTCTACAATGATTTTTTTGAAGGCCCGGAAGCAGTAAAATTCGATATAAAAGAATATCGTTTCCACACAACGTTTCATACATATGATGAATCACTAAAATCGTTTGATAGAGTATTAGCTGCGGTAAAACAGTGCAGATTAATTGAAAAGGGAGCATATACCTGGTATCCAAATCATTTTGGCCCCATCATTATAGATAATATCGAGACAAAAGACTTTAAATTGGTTAAGGGAACAAACTTGTTGCAAGAGATGGATAACCTGGTCGATAATATAAATGATAGGTATTTTTGCATCCACGACTTACCACTAGAAAGACAAATTATAAAAGATAAAATTCATTATCTCTTAAGGTTAATTCCTTTTGATACCTGTATTTTTTTTCAATACAATGTTGCCGTTACACCATATAATCCTGGTAGTAAAAAGCTAATTGAGCATAACCTTTTCGATTATTTCTATTTTTTAATTGGATACAACAAAGAGAAATTTTACCTGATAACATTATTCTATGAATGATACGGGTCTTTTATTTAAATTTTTTGCAAATATATATTATGCCCCGGAATTTTTGATAGCTGCATCTTCCATCAATAATGGGAGCTTCAAAATCAAGCAGTTATGAACTAAAAACTCATAGCTGCTTTTTTATTTCGAAGCGATTGCGCAATAAAATTAGTTACTTCAAAACCATCTAGGTGTAATTATTTCGCATTAAGTGAATCTTCAATTCAACAAAACATATAAATTAACAACCTGTTTTCAAGCATGTTTGCATATTATTTGTCAAAACGCTCATTAATAAAAAAGGTTAATTTTAGGGAGTGAAACTTTCAAACGAGGAAATAAAAACCATTAAAGATTATTTTCGGAACGCTCCAGTTTTGAGGGCTTTTATATTTGGATCATTTTCCCGTGAAGATGCACTTGACGACAGCGATGTTGACATCCTGGTTGAACTTGACTACAC
>JBDLUZ010000273.1:0-3058 GCA_039805045.1 Bacteroidota bacterium
GTATCACTTATTTGAAAAACGACCACGGCAGATATTTCAATGGGATTACCAAGCTTGTCGTTCACTTTCAACCTGGTGCTTTCCATGCTTTGTGACCTAAGCGAAACTTTCAATTTTGTATATAGGGGATTGACAAACTGAAGTCCGTTTTCTTTAACAGTTCCTACGTATTTCCCAAAGAAAGTGAGCACTACTGCATAGTTTGGGTCAACAATCATCAAGCCCAATCCTACAATAATAGCTGTGAGTATCAGCCCAATTCCCATGCCGATTAATGTAAAAGAAATATTGCTTTCGAGCTTTGAATTAAATAATGCAATCACCCCCATCACTAAAAGAACGAATGCAAGCGACACTGCTTGATAACCGGAGAAGGGCTTGAATAATTTTTCAGTAGTCATAATATGATATTATTTTGATATCATAAAAGTATCAAATATATTCATATTCCAATTTTTATTTCTAATTTAATTTCACAAAAAATCTTCATTCTATCTCTTTCAAACCCTTTCTATCTTGAAGTTCTTAATGATCAAATATTCTCCCACAAGGAAATTGCCATAAAACACGGAGTTGAACTAGATGAATTAATTCAAATGGCTGATGCATTCAGGTAAATTAAGTTTCACTGATAAACTTCCGACCTAAATTGAACTATTCTTCCACTTGCTAGCTGTCATTACAACGCTTGATTGTAATCATAATTAAAGCAATAAGGTGCTTCTAAATTTGTGTTGTAGACATTATTAAAAACAAAAAAGAAAAATCATGGAAACAACACAAAAAAAAAGCACTGAACATTTCAAAATCACCGGAAGTTGGGATGTCAAATCAAAAAAACTTAAAGAGAAGTATCCTCAACTGACGGATTCAGACTTGAAATTTGAACCAGGAAAAGAAAGTGAACTACTAAGCAGATTGGAAAGCAGACTGAAAAAAACACGTGAAGAGGTTATTGAACTCATCAACAACATTCTGCCAGCAAAAGTTTAAGTAAAATTGAATTAACCGCACTAGTAATCGTTGGGCATGAATTTTGAATTTAGGTTGCTGCCAATTTAAACTGTTACGCAAATACAATGCGATAGCAGCAGAAAAACACCCGCTATCTTGTAAGAGTTTAGCAAACCACTGTAACAACTGTTATGGTGGTTTTTTTTAGTGCAACCTATCCGACAGAATTGAATTGCAACCAACGTATTGTACTGTTTTTGAAATTCAGTTTTGAATATTAGGCTTTACCCTTTCAAGATATTCAGATGGGGTGCACCCCACCTCACTTTTGAATGCAGAGAAAAAATTGGAACGTGAAGAAAATCCGGATTGGTTTCCAATGCCCTCAATGGTCAACGTGTCATTTTTACCCTGCTCCAACAACTCTTTTGCATATTGAATCCTAAGTTGTCTGCGCAATTCAGGGAATTTAACTTTAAGGATCTTGTTCATGCAAAAATAAACATGGTGCCTGGGAAGATTCAAGGCTTGAGCCAGCTTATCCATGGTGAAATCCTTATCGAGATAGGGCTTTTCCTGAACAAGATATTCCATAACTGCCTTTGCCGACTCCTGCAAACCTTCTTCCATTTTGGCTTCAGTTAGCTCCTGATTCTTATGATTATGGGGTTCGGTCTTTTCTATAGGGAAAACAGTTGACTCTTTCAAATCAATAGCTTTTCCCAATGTACTTTTTGGGGCATGTATGTGGAGTGCAGGAATTCCATATAAGATTTGCGGGAATGTCAATAGGGCCAAAGGAATAATCAATAGTGGTACGAAACATACGTAATTGAAAATCACAAACAGGGTATGCCAAATCCCTTGATCAGGATGATCTGTCAAAACGAGGATAAGTGAACTGGCATAATATCCAAGAATTGCAATAAGCATGCAGGAGACCAGTACTTTTAGCCAGGTAAAGGTTATTTTTTCCTGAATTTTGGGAATCAGGGTGTTTTCCAGTTTTCTAGGATAGTGGCGGAACAAAATAAACATGGTTACCAAAACATAGGCAAGCATCTGAAGCCCCCTTACTACAAAATTGACACTACTGGGTATGAGCCAATTGCCGTCAAAGCTTTTTACGGTGTTGTTGTTGCTGATCAGCGCTGTTGCCACTGAATACTTGTATGCTGTGGATGTAAACCAATAGGGTGCTACATTGGCCAGCACGATGATAGCGGGTACAAAATGCCAATAATCTTTCCGTGTCAGGGCTGCATTATCCTTTAGCGTACCCCTTAGATAGAAGAATAACATTGGCCCAATCAGGAAATACAAGGGTGAAAAGTTGTTGAAAACAAACATGATAATGTCCAAAGGACCTTTATTCATGATGGATGCTTGCAGTAAGCTGTGTATCGCAACAAACAAGAGCATCAAGAAAAGATACAGTGAATTGGCATTTCTTTGCCTATTGAAGAAAATCAACAGGAAAGCCAAAACGATTGTTGCCAAAGAACTGTATAGTGGCATAATTCTTTGTAGGAATTTTATTTATGGGTTCTAATTTCCAATAATGTCCAAAAATACGGCAATTATTACCTATCCGAAAATGAAGTTCCTGTATCTGAACCAACGAATGGACAAACCCTATTAATGTAAATAGTATCTGGTTAAATAACCTTGGCGGCAATCATTATTGCAAAACAAACAAGGTTATCCAAATAAAAACCGTCATATTGCGGTATACTATTGAGCCTGACAACTCTTGCAAGATTCCCCCCACTAGAAGCAGGTAAAATGCTATCTGACATATCAATCAAATTGAATCCATGAAATTCACCCCATTTTCTGGCGCTATACTGCATTCATTATCTTTCAAGTCTAGTCCATTTCTTATCATCATGATCGTTTCTGCAATCATTATGCTGCTTCAATCCTGTTTTTTCAACGGTGAAGCAGACTTGGAAAATCAAGTGATACAAAAAGGCAATAATAATTTGGTGGGATCGAGTGCATGCAAAAGTTGTCACTCCGATATTTACAATGATTTTATAAAGACATCACACAAAAGCTCAACCATGTCCCCCACCAAGGAAAATATCAGGGGGAGTTTTGA
>JBDLUZ010000274.1:0-3017 GCA_039805045.1 Bacteroidota bacterium
TGGTGAGTAGTTAAGGATGTTGGTATATCCGGCATTTTCAAGAAGAGAATAACCGATGGTAGCGCGGTCTCCACCCTGGCAGAGCACGATAACTTCCTTATCCTTACTCACCTTATCCAGGTTTTTGGGAAGCGTGCCTACAAATACATGGTCAGCTCCTCCAATATGTCCGCTCTTGTATTCTGTGGCCCCGCGCAGGTCAACCACCTGAACATTTGAGTCATTCAGTTTGGATTTGAGGGTATCGATGTCGATGATATTGGTTTTATTCAGTTCACCACCTGCGGCTACGAATCCTGCTGTTGAGGGAACAAAGCCCATGATATTGTCTAAACCTATCCGCATCAGTTTGCGTACCAGGTCGTCGTGAGTGGATTCATCAGCCAACAGCATGAACGGTTCATCGTAGGATAGGAACCAGCCGGCCCAGGTGGCAAAGCTGTTGTTGCCTTGGATGTTGATGCTGCCGGGGATATGTCCTGCTGCGAAATCAGTCTTGTTGCGGGTGTCGATCAGTTTGATGCCTTTGCCCATGGCTTCCAAGACGGCATCATTGGAAAGTTCCTTCAAAGTGGGAACGGAAGTCAGCAGGGGTCTATCCACCTTGTTCAGTTTCTTCATCATGGCGAAGTACTTAGGCGGTTCAGGTTGGTCTTCCAGCAGGAAGTTGGTGAAGCCCTTTTCATCGTTGGCGAAGCGGAAAGCCCAGTTGCGGATTTTTTCGTAGCCCACGGTAGAGCTTGGAACAGCGCCCAGGGCTTTGCCGCAGGCAGAACCCGCGCCGTGACCGGGCCATACCTGGATATGGTCTGGCAGTTTGCTGAAGCGGTCGATTGATTTGAACATCTGTTCGGCACCGGCATTCATGGTGCCTGTCATACCTGCAGCTTTTTCCAACAGATCTGGTCTACCGATATCCCCTACAAAGACGAAGTCTCCGGTGAAGAACATGACTGGTTCCGGTGATGCAGGTGTATCGGTAAGCAGGAAGCTGATGCTTTCAGGGGTATGGCCGGGGGTGTGCATCACTTCCATTTTCAGGTTACCCACCATGAAAGTATCTCCGTTTTTCAGTCCGATGTGATCGAACTCATATTCCCAACCTTCACCACCTTCATCGGAGAGGTAGAGTTTTCCGCCTGTGAGTGCAGCCAGTTCACGCGCACCAGAGAGGAAGTCTGCATGGATATGTGTTTCCATGATATGCGTGATGGTCATGTTGTTTTGTTTGGCGATTTCCAGGTAGGTATCCACATCCCTTTTCGGGTCGATTACTGCTGCTACGCCGGCTTTTTGGCAACCGATGAAGTAAGAGGCTTGAGCGAGTGATTTGTCGTAAACGTGTTGAAAAAACATAGTGTTTATTTTAATTGTTTGAATGCGTTATTTGAAGAAAAGTTCTTTGACGATGATGTAGATGCCCATGACCAGTACGAACCATCCGAATCCTTTTTTCAGGCTATCGGCTGAAATTTTCTTGCTCAGGATGTTCCCAGCAAAGATACCGACAATAGCCAGTGCGGTAACGGAGAGCAGCAGTGTCCAGTCCATTTCCTGCTTACCCAGATCTCCGGTGAAGCCAATGAGGGACTTGACAGCGATGATCAGGAGTGAGGTGCCGATGGCTTTTTTCATGGGCAGTTTGGAGAAGAGCACCAGGGCTGGTATGATGAGGAATCCGCCACCTGCTCCTACGAAACCTGTAAGCATACCCACAACAGTGCCTTCCAGGAGGATCATGGGGTAGTTGAAAACCTGTGGACCTTCTTCAGCTGAGTTTGTTGATTTGTTTCTGATCATGGATACAGAAGCAAAAACCATGAGGACGGCGAAGACGATCATCATCATCAGTGGTTTGGTGATTTCCAGGCTGCCCAGTTGGAAGATGTGCTGGGGGATATTGGGCACCAGGTAGGCACGCGTGGCATAAACGGCGATGATAGAGGGGATGCCGAAGATGATGGAGGTTTTGATGTTGATGTCTCCATTTTTGTATTTGGGGAATGCACCTACCAGGGAGGTTGCACCGACAATGAACAAGGAGTAGGCCGTGGCCAGGACCGGGTCTACACCAAAGAGGTATACTAAAACCGGGACGGTTAGGATGGATCCGCCTCCACCGATGAGGCCGAGAGATAGTCCGATAAAAAGGGATGCGATGTAGCCAAGTATTTCCATAATTTTAATTTCGTAATGCAAAGATGTATGGAACGACTTGTAAAGTTTGTGACGGAAGTCACACGGATAATTTTGTTGTTTCCTGCGATTATATTATATTTGCACTCCGCTGAAAAGCAACGGATGGTGCGGTAGCTCAGTTGGTAGAGCAAAGGACTGAAAATCCTTGTGTCGCCGGTTCGATTCCGGCCCACACCACTTCAAAAAAACAGAAACCCTTGCAGGTATTGAACTTGCAAGGGTTTTTTGTTTGTGGTGCACGGAAAGGTGCACGGTTTATATTAGTAAAGATTTGAGATTACCTCATTCGAAATTTCTTTTACTTTTTTAAGGTCATTTGCAATATCTGTTAGTTCTTGCTGATAAATTGTAAATATGATTTGACCTTGTACAATTTTTACAATCATACTTTGAATTGAAACCATTTTCTTTGAAGCGTCATTATTTAGATATCCACTATTTGCTAATATTAAGTAAAATGTTTTATTATCAATAATTATTACTTTTGCCTAAACCTCTTATTAACGTATGAAAAAGAATAATATTACATCAAACCTCACTTTCTGGGTTCTCCTTTCCATCGTTATTGGTGTTCTTGTAGGTCATTTTCGACCTGACATTGCGCTGTATCCTGTATTTGAAAAGAAAATTAATTATTCTCTGCTTGGAACCGAAATTAGTTTTGGGCCATCTTTAAGTGAGATGTTTAGTGGAATATTTATCAGTTTAGTCAAATTGTTTATCCATCCCATTATTTTCTTGACCATCAGTTTGGGAATTGTCAATATGGGTAATTTGAAAAAGGTGGGACGCGTTGGTGGAAAGGCCTTATTGTATTT
>JBDLUZ010000275.1:0-3007 GCA_039805045.1 Bacteroidota bacterium
CTGCAGCAGAAAAACATCAGCCTTGAAAAATCACTGCTTGCATTACAGTCGGCCCAAAGCCTTTATTGGCCATCAATCAATTTACAGGGTGGCTATCAAACCGGTGAAGGTGGAAGGAGCATTGCACTGCCGGTTGGAGATCTGCTGAACCCGGTTTACAACACACTCAATAAGCTAACAGCCACAAACGCTTTCCCCCCCATTCAGAATGCAGAAACATACTTCCTGCCTCAAAACTTCTATGATATAAAAGTTGCTACTGTAATCCCCATCCTGAACACTGACCTGAAATACAATAAAATAATCCATACCATTCAAACAACCATGCAAAAAACGGACATGCTGCTCTACAAGCGTGAACTTGTTCTGCAGGTAAAGAAGGCCTACTACAACTACCTTTCTGCTGTAGAAGCAGCAGCCATATACAATCAGGCCCTGGATCTGGCTGAAGCTGGAAAAAAAGCCAATGAAAAACTGCTAGCAAACGGAAAAGGATTGGCAGCATACATACTCCGTTCTGAAAGTGAAATCAGTCAGCTCAAAGCCCAGCAAAATGAGGCTTTGAACCAGGTCAAAACAGCAGGCATGTATTTCAATTTCTTGCTGAACAAACCCAAAGACAGTGAAATAATTGCCGATACAGCTAGATCCGGACTTAACAAACGCATACAACCAAAAAATGAATGGAACGCAAGGCGGGAAGAACTGAGTCTGCTCAAAGAAAATATCAATATCAGCAATAACCTGCTCAACATGCAGGAAAAATTCAGCACGCCTAAAATCAACGGTTTCCTTCAGTTGGGCACACAATCTTCTGAATGGAAATTCAACAGCAAATCAGCATATTACATTACAGGTTTGCAGGTAGATATGCCGCTTTTCAATGGTAAAAGAAATATCCGTAAAGTCAAACAAGCCAAACTGGATGTGATGTCTGCAGGCAACAAATATGCAGAAACCGAAGCGCTGCTGCAGATCAGTCAGTCTGCTGCATGGAATGGCCTTGAGACAGCATCAGCCAATCTGCAGGCCGCACGCAAACAGGATGAAGCAGCATCTGCTTACCAGCGGCTGATAGACAAAGGATTCAGGGAAGGAGTGAATACGTATCTTGAAACACTGGATGCCAGAAATCAAGTTATACAATCCCGGCTCTTGGTCAATATCAATCAATACAGGTTACTCATTGCTGAAGCCTTACTGGAACGTGAACAGGCAACATTTCCACTTGAAAATAAATAATCTTATGTCATATCGTTTACCATTTTCAGCCATTTTACTGGTCAGCATGCTTTCGGCGTGCCAGGATAAACCAATCAACAGTGCCTCTGTCAACAGCGACACGATACCGGTCAGCATAATAACGGTTCAAGAGGAGGTTTTGCAGGAAAATGTAGAAGCGTCTGGACAATTCACAACAGAAGATGAAACTTTTCTGGCATTCAAAATCGGCGGTATCATCCAGCAGGTTTTGGTACGTGAGGGCGATTATGTGCAACAGGGTCAATTGCTGGCTACTTTGAATCCGGCTGAGATACAGGCACAGGTTGACCAGGCAACAACAGCACTGGAAAAAGCGCAGCGTGATTTCAAAAGGGCTGAAACCCTCTACCTCGACAGCGTTGCGACGTTAGAGCAATTTCAGAACAGCAAAACAGCCGTTTCAATTGCGAACCAACAACTCCAAATAGCCGCGTTCAACAGGCAATACGCAGCAATAAGAGCAGGCAGTAAAGGAGTCGTTTTAAAAAAAATGGCCCAGGAAGGTCAGGTTGTTGGTCCGGGCACACCAATCTTTCAGGTCAATGGAACTGGCAAATCCCCATGGGTTCTGAAGGTATTTGTGAGTGAATCAGACTGGAGCAGGATTAAAAAAGGAGATCCGGCCACGGTCATCAGCAATGCTTCGGGTGAGATGAATATAAAAGGAACCGTTCAATCGAGCTCAGCTGGTGTTGATCCTGTAACCGGCACGCTCTGGGTTAACATCAAACCTCTTGGTCCGCTCCCAGATAAAATCGCAGCAGGTATTTTCGGTAAGGCTATCATCACACCAGCTGCTGCTGCAAAGGGATGGCGCATTCCTTATGATGCTTTGCTGGAAGGTGAAGGCAGCAAAGGATTTGTATTTACCACACGGGATATGAAAACTGCAGAAAAAGTGGAAGTAGAACTTGGAAACATCGAAAACGGGTTTGTAACCGTAACGGGGGGATTGGAAAATGATAAACACATCATCATTGCAGGCAATGCTTACCTGAACAACAACACCCCAATCAGGATAAAACCCTAATCAGCAACCATGAAGATCTCAAACTACGCTGTAAAAAATTATCAGTTCACCCTAATCATGTTCCTGATGGTTGCGGTACTGGGTGTCACTACAATAATGGATATGCCCAGGGCCGAAGATCCTGAAATGAATTCACCCCAGTATCCTATCATCGTTGTTTACCCCGGAACCAGTCCCGCAGATATTGAGGAGTTGGTCATCAACCCAATTGAAAAAAAAATATACAGCCTCGAAAATATCAAACGCATCCGTTCTACCATCAGCGACGGCCTGGCTGTAATCAATGTAGAATACAAATTCGGCAGCAATGTTGATGAAAAATTCAACGAACTGAACCGGGAAATCAATGCCATCCGAGACGAACTTCCCCGGGAAGTCACCCGAATTGAAGTGCAAAAAGTGACCCCTACCACTGTAAACGTTTTACAAATAGCACTTGTTTCAGACAATGCCCCGATGATCAGGTTAAAAGAAACGGCAGAATCACTACAGGAAGAACTGGAGAAAATTGCTCCCTTAAAAAATGCAGACGTACATGGCATTCCTCCACAACAGGTAAGCATAGACTTGAGCCTGGATAAAATGGCACACCTGAATATCAGTACAGATATGGTAATTCGTGCGCTGCAAAGCGAAATAGCCAATATTCCTGGAGGCAGCATTACTGCAAACAACAGATCCTACAACATCAAAACAAGCGGTAACATTGAAGAT
>JBDLUZ010000276.1:0-3194 GCA_039805045.1 Bacteroidota bacterium
CCGTATTTTTCCATCTATTCCCACTTCCTGGCAGGATGCCGCTTTCAGCAAGCTGGCAGCAGAAGGTGCTTTTGAAGTGGATGCAGCGCGGATTAAAGGAAACCTGAGTACCGTGCGCATAAAAAGTTTGAAGGGAAACAATTGCCAGCTTGAATTGCCTGATACGGCTGTATTTGAAATGTATTCAGACAAGCGAGGTGAAATTAAGGCGGAGAGAGCCGCGTTAAAAGGCTGGCAACAGCTGCGTTTCAATACCATTCCCGGTGAAACGATTACCGTGAGCGTGGTAGGAGAAAAGCAACAAAACAGTTTATGATCAGCTGTATTTTTGGGGACTGAATAAAAATTTCAACCGATGAGGATTGCGTTATGTTGTGCTGTATTGGGTATGGCGTGGATCACATCCTGTCAGGAGAGTAAGCCTTATCAGGGGAAATATGCTTCGGTGGAGGACAGTCTCCTGCATTGCAGTTCCAATCTTCCAAGCAGGTTCGGACCAGCAGCAGGTCCAGATACAACCATGGTGAACGGACAGTCTGATTCTGTTTCGCATGAGGGGATGGTCTGGATTCCTGGAGGAACCTACCTGATGGGTGCACAAGACCAAGATGGCAGAGAGGATGAATATCCGCAGCACCAGGTCAAGGTCAGCGGTTTTTGGATGGATGCCACAGAAGTCACCAACACACAATTCAGAAAATTTGTGGAGGCTACAGGCTACGTGACCACTGCTGAAATTGCCCCCGATTGGAATGAAATCAGCAAGCAGCTTCCTCCTGGAACACCAAAGCCACATGATAGCCTGCTTGTTCCCGCATCCCTTGTTTTTGTAAAACAGCCTGCAGGTGCCGGACTCGGTGACCCATCTATTTGGTGGTCGTGGAAAAAAGGAGCCAACTGGCGCCATCCACAGGGCGCTGGCACTGACTTAAAGGGCAAAGACAATCATCCGGTAGTTCATGTTTCCTTTGATGACGCAGTAGCCTACTGCAAGTGGGCAGGCAAACGGTTACCTACCGAGGCCGAATGGGAATTTGCTGCCCGTGGCGGTAAGACTAGTATTTACCCCTGGGGAGATGAACCCATAGAGTCAGGCAAACCCAAGGCCAACAGCTGGCAGGGGTCATTTCCGAGTGTCAATACTGTTTGGGATAAATTTCCTGGTGCAGCTCCTGTCAGATCCTTTGCAGCCAATCCTTTTGGTTTATTTGATATGGCCGGAAATGTCTGGGAATGGTGTGCAGACTGGTACCGGGATGATTATTATGCCAGTGTAAGCAATCAGCTTTTACAGGATCCGCAGGGACCATCAACCAGCTATGACCCACAGGAGCCCACGGTGCCCAAGAAAGTGGTAAGGGGCGGATCCTTCCTTTGTAATGATTCATATTGTAAAGGTTACAGGGTTACGTCAAGGATGAAAACCGCTACTGATACGGGTTTGGAACATACAGGTTTTCGCTGCGTCAGTAACCGTTAGTAGAATTATTTTCAAAGTTATTCATCCACAGGCTGCCTGCAGGACTTTCATACTCTTTTACGAGGTTGTTGATCAGCAGTTCATTTAAGGTGAATTGGGCTTCAAATTCATTTTCACTTCTGAGTAAAGCAAACTCACTTGTAGTCATGGTTTGAAACCGTTTAAAAAGGTTTCTGGGAGATTTGTCGTAATTACCTTTTTTGATGCCAGGAGATAGTTGTCTGATGATGCGGTCAATATTCTCGTATGACTGGTAGCCATTGAGTATCAGTTCACCGCCATCTCTGTTGCTGAAGAATAATGTAGGAAGTTCCTTGATCTCTAGCTGGTCTGCAAGTACAAGATCATCACGGAATAGCGATTGAGCCTTTCCTTCAAGGTCTCTCAGCAGTCTTGCCGCATCTAATCCCACATCATAGGCAGCGGTATGCAGGTACTCTTTTTTGATGATATTTTTCTTCTCCAGAAAAACCATTTCCCTGATTCTACGCAGGAACAATACGGCTTTCCCTGTATCCTGTAGTTGCGCAGCTTTAAAGGCAATGGAAGGCGGGTAGGATGAGGGCAGTGGATCTTCAAGCCAGATATCCTTGTTGATGGGCATTTCATATTGAGAACAAACCTGTTCCCAGTGGATGGCCACATCAGATGGTTTTTTTATGCCATTTCTGTTGAAGTTGTCCCAGCTCGGTAACAGTCCCCCCATCTTGTATTCAATGTTTACCTGATGTTCATACTCGAGTTGCAGTTTCCGAAGCTGGGGTTGAATGATCCAGCAGGTGGAACAGATCGGGTCTGTGAAATAGAGGATGTTGATTTCCTTTTTAGTGATTCTTCTGATAGCCCTTTCCTGTTTGCTGATCAGCGGGATCATCAGGTCGTCTTCATTCTTGGATTCAGGGTTGAGGAAATCTTTTTTAAGCTCCCTGCCCAAATGAATCTGTTTAGCTATCTGGTTTGACCTCAGCTGGTAGTACCGATTGGATGCGAGTTCTACATCATCATGATCACCCATAAGGGTTGCAAGCGTGTGTGCATCAACGAGTGCATTGGTGGTGCCAGCGCTCGTGAATGGCAGCGATAAATGGGCCGCATCGCCGATAAGTACAACATTTTTTTTGTGAAATGCTGGTAACAGATCAAAGTCTCTCGTTTGCCAGATATAAGTATCCTCAAATGTTTCCTGCTCGAGCACTTCGTGAACCAGTGCAGGAAAATCTTTCAATATTTCGCTGCAGAACATACCCATGGCTTTTGGACTGGTTTCGTGGATGTCTGTTATCTTCGGATCATATTGGATATACCAAACCAGTTCTGTTGCTGAGCAGGGTATCAATCCGAATGAAATACTTTTTTTGTGGTGTTGAAATTTTGTGAAGCGGGAACCCATCTGCCTGCAAAGAGAAGGGCTTTTGAGGAGTCCGAGTACTTCTTTGACTTCTGTTTTACTGAACACTGTTTCACCAAAAAGTTGCTCCCTAACTTTGGAGTGACAGCCATCGGCTCCAATAAAGAAATCACCATATTCCATGGTGCCATTTTTGAAAACGGCAGCGATTGCTTTTTCATTCTCATACAGAAAATGAGAAAACTCCCTGTCTCTTTTTATCTGATTTGCCGGATAAATATGTTCGAGGCATTCAACAATATCTTTTCTTTTGATGCATTGCCAGGGGTCGAGTTTCTGAAATTTCACTTCCTCATCAGAAGGTTT
>JBDLUZ010000277.1:0-3449 GCA_039805045.1 Bacteroidota bacterium
ATGTTACACACCCTTGATGCGGGGCAATAAACATGATGATCCAAGGATAGTCCAACTCGCACAACGATACAGCAGAACACCAGCACAAATCATCCTTCGCTGGGCCGTTCAACAGGGCTTGTCTACCATTCCCAAATCTGAAAATCCTGCAAGGATCAAGGAGAACTTCAACATATTCAATTTTGAAATCGCTGCTTCTGATTTGGACACATTAAACAACCTCAACGAGCAATTCAGGATTGTAGACAATCCAATTGACATGCTTTGAATGAAAATGCATTCAAACAAACATGACCGGGATGTCACATACCAAAAGCACCCTGCCCATCTTGATTTTCAAAAAATCTTGGGTCCACACATGGAGAAAGTGTTTGTTGTAGACTACAAGGCAGAACGTTAGAATGGAAAGGCAGAACGTTAGAATGGAATGGTGCCAGGTGCCCTATCGGGCTTTGCATAGGTGAACCTTTGCAATGGATTGACTTGATAGTAGGCATCCAACCCCAAACTCACTAAAGAATCCGCTTGGGCTAAATTGATGAAACCATCAGACCCTACAGTCTCTTCAGAGACATACGCATGTATCATCAGAGACATACGCATGTACCAAGTTTCCAATAACCAGAAAGGTGCCATTGCGCATGGGAATGATTTCTGAAAGCTCCATGCCCAACTGTACCATGCTTTCTGCAACATAAGGGACTTTGAAATCATCCTTGTAATCAGGTGTTAGTCCTACTTCATGAAATTCATTCACCTCATCAGGGTATTTGGCACTGCACTGATGTGCTTTTTCAACAAATGCCGGATGGATATGATTGATGGTGTACCTACCGCTGACTTCGATGTTTTGGATAGTATGTGGAGCAGCCTCTCTGGGTCTGTTGATGAAGGCGATGAGAGCCGGATCGGCACCCAAGTGGACAATATTGCTGAAAACACCCAGGTTACTGATTCCCTGACTATTGGTGGTTGCAATAAGACTTACTGGCCTGAACCCACTTAAAGAATTCACAAAATTGGCTCTCCTGAATCTTTCCCAGGTATTGATCTCTGCTATATTGTAATGTTTCACAATACATTAAACATAATAGCCGGCAAAAGGTTGGACCTTTGCCAGCGTAGAAATTAAGTGTAATTACCTATTTCCACTGTCAGGTAACAATATTATAAACCTTAATCCGTTTTAATGGTATCCAAATCCTATCCAATGAAAATGTCTCTTGCAGGGATTTTCCTGCTCATAGTAAGCTCGCTTACCCTGTCTTTTAGGGAAAAAATTCCTGAATATAGGATTTCAACAGCAGTTAGCTCAATGGAAAGGCCAGCGTTCAGTGACAAAAAGGCAGCTTTTATTCATTCCATTTATTCAAGCATCACAGCATCAGGTTCTCGCCTTTCTGAACAGGTTTTTGAAATTGCCTTTGCCGGCTTTGAAAAATTACAAGCGCAGGGCCGATTGAATCAAGACAGTATATTGACAATCATAGACTTCTCCAAATCTTCCAGAGAAAAAAGAATGCATGTGGTTGACCTGAAATCAGGCAAGCTGGTATTCAACAGTGTTGTGGCACATGGGCGGAATACGGGAGATGAATTCGCAAAATATTTCTCCAACCAACCCAATTCACACAAAAGCAGCCTTGGATTTTATGTAACCGGAAATACGTATAATGGATCCAATGGCTATTCATTGATTCTCGATGGTGTTGAAAAAGGCTTCAATGACAAGGCCAGGGAGAGGGCAATTGTCATGCATGGTGCCGCCTATGCCAACGAAAATGTATTGCACAATGGGAAAAGATTGGGCAGGAGTTTTGGATGCCCTGCGCTTCCGGAACATTTGAATAAAACAGTAATCGAAAAAATCAAGGGTGGAAATTGTCTTTTCATTTTCTACCCTGATCAGCAATATTTGAACAATTCGAAACTAATAAATAGTTAAATGGGATCTTAGAATGGTTAATCCGACCCGGCCTTTCCAGGCTGGGTCTCTTTTTTTAAAACCAAAGGGGAATCAATTGTGAAATCATACCCAATATAAAACCTGTGATAAGTTCAAACCAATTGTGGTCTGAAACAACTTTTCTTGCAGAAAGTACAGCCCCGGCCGCTAAAAAAGTGACTATCAACGGTAATCCACTGTGAAGAGACCCATCTATCACGGTGAATAACATGAGACCAGCAGCTCCGCCAACGCCCATTCCGTGCATACTGATCTTAAAATAATTATTCAGCAGCAATGCCGCAGCAGAAGTGAAAAACATACCCCTGCACATATTTACAAGCACCAATGGCGTTTCCGGTTGATTTTTGAATACATGGTAGGTCCAGAAGAAAAAAGTGATACTGGCTATATAGGGCACTATTCGTTCTTTCTGGGTTTTAAGCAAGACAGAATCTGAAAATCCCAGCGCCTTCAGCAAAACCACTACAAGCAGGGGGAAAAAAACATTGTTGTTGATGACCGCCAGTAGTTTCAACATTTTTTCCTGCGCATAAAATCCGGTAAAATAATCAGGATGGCCATATATCAGGTATGCCGCCATCATCACGCCTACAAAAAGGGGATGAAAAATGATGGAGATGAGTGACGCGGTATGTTTAATCCATGAAGGATAAATACTTGCTGTTGTTTGAGTTTCCATTATTTACATTTAAAGTTCCCTGCGTAACCGTGCTACTGGTATGTTTAACATCTCCCTGTACTTGGCAACCGTTCTTCTGGCTATGTTATAACCCTTGGATTGTAACATTTCAGTAAGCTGGTCATCACTCAGGGGATTTCTTTTGTCTTCACCTGCTATGAATTCCTGTAAAATATTTTTTACTTCTTTTGTTGAAACCTCTTCACCGCTTTCTGTACTCAATGACTCACTGAAAAAATGTTTAAGCCTGAAACTACCAAATTCAGTTTGCACAAATTTGCTGTTGGCAACCCTGCTGATGGTGGAAATATCCAATCCCGTTTTTTCGGCTATATCCTTCAATATCATTGGCCTGAGAGACGACTCATCACCAGTTACAAAAAAAGTATGTTGGTGGTTAATGATGGCCTGCATAGTTAATATAAGTGTCTCCTGGCGCTGTCTGATGGCATCTATGAACCACCTTGCCGCATCAATCTTTTGCCTTATGAATGATACTGCCTCTTTCTGTCTCTTATCAGTTTTACTTCCTTTTTCATAATCCCTGAGCATATCCTTGTAATCAGCACTGATCCTGAGATCAGGTGCATTTCGCTGATTAAGGGTAAGCTCCGGTTCTCCGTTATTGTTATAGACCAGAAAATCAGGAATAATATAGTGTTCTGCTTTATTCAGAACTGTTGCTAGTCCACCCGGCCTCGGATCGAGCTTTCTGATTTCCTGCAATGCTTCCTTCAGCATTGCTTCATCAATATCAAGAGATTTGATGATTTTATCGTAATGCCTCCTGGTGAATTCATC
>JBDLUZ010000278.1:0-2990 GCA_039805045.1 Bacteroidota bacterium
CAGACAATTTTGCTGGGTCTGTTGTTTTGTGTAGCTGGAATCATGGTGAGTGGAAGGGCAGGGATGATGAAAGAAAAGGAGTTACAAGCATCTGGTACTGATCCGCATGGGGGATCAGTGAAATCAGAATACAAATTCGGTTTGGGTATGTTGGTGTCCATTGTCTCAGGTGTATTGAGTGCCTGTTTCAACTTCGGACTCGAGGCAGGCCAATCCATGGCAACCATTGCCAATGATGCCTGGGTTGCAGCCAATCCCGGAGAGGGGGAATTCCTTTACCGGAACAATGTGGTTTATGTGGTTCTCTTGTGGGGAGGTCTTACAACCAACCTCGTTTGGTGCCTGATCCTGAATGCCCGCAACAAGTCGTTTGGCGACTATACCAATGCCTCAACTCCGCTGTTGCGCAATTATATTTTTTCCGCTTTGGCAGGCACCACCTGGTTTCTGCAATTCTTTTTCTATGGCATGGGCGAAAGCAAATTGGGTAACGGTCCCAGCTCCTGGATCCTGCACATGGCATTCATCATCCTGGTGGCCAATGTTTGGGGCCTCTTGCTTAAAGAATGGAAGGGCGTGAGTGTGAAAACAGCCAGAACAATTATCATGGGCATAGTCATCATTATCTTGTCTGTGCTGGTGGTTGGCTATGGCAATGGACTTCATCAATAAATTTCTAATAAAAAAATAGCTTTAAAATGTCTGAGAAAACTGATTACAAGTACGTGAATTACCTGTGGGACAATGAAAAAGCCAAGGCGATGGAAGGGGATGAGGTGGCCTTGTTGCTCTACCGCTCCAATATCCTTGGTGCCGATTTGAGAATCACCAATTACGGTGGCGGCAATACCTCGTGCAAAACCATAGAGAAGGATCCACTGACCGGGCAAGATACAGAAGTGATGTGGATCAAGGGTTCTGGAGGTGATATTGGCTCCTTGAAAAGGAGTGGCTTGGCTGCACTGTATATGGAAAGATTACAAAATCTCACTAAAGTATACAGGGGGCTTGCCCATGAAGATGAAATGGTGGCTTTGTTCAACCACTGTATTTTTGATCTGGATTCAAAGGCACCATCCATTGATACCCCATTGCATGGCTTTCTTCCCTTCAAACACATAGATCATTTACATCCAGATGCAGCAATCGCCATTGCCGCGTCAAAGGATGGAGAAAGGATAACCCGTGAGTTGTTTAATGGAACAATAGGATGGGTGAATTGGCAGCGTCCCGGCTTTGACCTTGGCTTGCAGCTGAAAGCCTGCCTGGAGGCCAATCCGGGTATCAGGGGCATCATGCTCGGCTCACACGGGCTCTTCACCTGGGGTGATACTGCTTATGCATGTTATATAAATTCATTGGAGGTGATTGAGCAATGCGCAGCTTATATTGAGGGGCAGGTTGTTAAAAATGGCAGTGTGTTTGGCGGACCAAAAATCCAATCACTTCCACAAGAAGAAAGAACATCAAGAGCTGCCGCCTTGGCTCCGGTCTTGAGAGGATTCTGCTCTTCACATACCCGTATGCTCGGACATTTTACGGATGATGCCCGTGTGCTTGAATTCATCAACTCCAATGACCTGGACAGGCTTGCGCCGATGGGCACCAGCTGTCCTGATCACTTCTTGAGAACGAAGATTAGTCCGCTCGTATTGCAGCTTGCGCCCGATGCAGACCTCAGTGATCTTGGTCAGTTGAAGGCTGCCATCGAGCCACAAATTGTGGCATACCGCAACATGTATACGGATTACTATAACAACTGCAGGCACGCGAATAGTCCGGCTCTCCGCGATCCCAATCCTGTGGTGATAATCTATCCAGGCGTGGGCATGTTCACCTTTGCAAAGGATAAGTCAACGGCAAGGGTATCATCGGAATTTTACATCAACGCCATCAATGTGATGCGTGGTGCCGAAGCCATTTCTGCATATACTTCCCTGCCGCATCAGGAGGCCTTTAATATTGAATATTGGTTGTTGGAAGAAGCCAAGCTGCAGCGCATGCCCAAGCCTAAATCTTTATCTGGCAAGATAGCATTGGTGACCGGAAGTGCAGGAGGTATCGGTAAATCTATCGCCAGGAAGTTTTTGGAAGAGGGCGCCTGTGTAATGCTGTCTGACATGGATGCAGATCGTTTGTCTGCCAGTGTGGATGAATTAAAGAAAATATTTGGCAGAGATGTGGTTTCTGGGGCAATACTCAATGTAACTGCCCGTGAAACCATTGATACGGCATATAGTCAAGCTGCACTTGAGTTTGGAGGAGTGGATATACTCGTGAATTCAGCAGGTTTATCCATTTCCAAACCCATCGAAGAACATACAGAGAAAGACTGGGACATCTTGTATGATGTGTTGGTCAAAGGACAGTTTTTGATGACCCAAGGTGCTGTTTCCATCATGCGCAAACAATCCGTTGGCGGGGATATCATCAATATTGTGAGCAAGAATGCACTTGTTTCAGGTCCGAATAACGCGGGTTACGGATCCGCAAAAGCTGCGCAGCTGCACCTTACCCGTTTGAATGCTGCTGAATTGGGTGTAGATAAAATCAGGGTCAACACGGTTAATCCGGATGCTGTTATAGCAGATAGTAAAATATGGGAAGGTGAGTGGGCGCAAGGAAGAGCAAAGGCTTATGGCATCAAAGTAGAAGAACTGCCTGCTTTTTATGCGAAGCGTACCTTGTTGAATGAAGTAATCCTCCCCGTTGATATCGCCAATGCCTGTTATGCACTTACGGGGGGATTGTTGCACAAGTCAACGGGTAACGTCATCAATGTTGATGGTGGTATTGCCAATGCTTTTGTCCGTTAAACTTTAATCAATGGAGTTACAACAAATACAGATTGATGCTTTAAATGATGGACTGCGCAGCAGACACCAGCGTGCTTTTTCCTATCAGGCTGAACAAGTCGATCGTGTTGAAGACATCATCACCAAACTCACGGCCTTTCAGGTAGCCATCCCCAGCTGGGCTTTAGGCGCCGG
>JBDLUZ010000279.1:0-2986 GCA_039805045.1 Bacteroidota bacterium
AGGAGATGTTGAATCGAGTTCTATTGCAGCATCAAACGTTTGCCTGCTTTTTTCATACCCACCAGTCAACAAGGAAGATACAGCCAATTCAATTTTTGATTGGTAATCATTGTTCGTGGACCTAAAATCCACTTCTATAGATTTAACCTTTTGTAAAAATTCTTTCATGATAATTTTATTTACGCAATACTTTAATAATCTCAACAAGATTCTTTTTCAAATTGCTGGACCTCTCAGCCAACTTAAATTGCCGCATGCCCTCTTTACCATTTAATTCTGGTAATAATTTCAATATCCTCATACTATTATACATCAGCATGATTTTATGCACATCCACTTGATTTTCAGCATCCACAAAATCCAGTGTTACGCCTGTAAGCAACCCTTCCAATGAATTATACAGACTATCCTCTTTGATGAAAACTTCCAATTGTTCGGTTTCAAGCTTGGAGAAAATCAACAAGTGTGAAGGATCTTGTTGCTCAAGTCCATCTTTTACTAAGCCTAACAAGGAGAGATTATACCTGCATTCACTTTCCAGCATTCGGTACAAACTTCTTTTGGTTGAAAAGACACCTGCGATGTTATTCAAAATAGGATGCATAAAATATGTTTAGTCCAAAGCATGGAATAAATATATCTTATGACCTGAAGAAGTATTCGAATTCGGTTACGTAACCGGTTCCCTAACCATTCATTTCCGAGTCCAGGAGTTGCCTGACGGCATTGAAATTAGATACCTCAATAAAATAATCAAAATAACGCTTGTCATTTTTGTTGCGGACGCTTTCGATTAGGCCGCTGTTTGTATTAGACAAAGCCCTGAACTTATTGTTGATGCTGTTGAAAACCTCACTGCGCACTTTCTTCTGTAATCCCTTGCTCTTGTTTTTGATACCCAACACATGATTAATCTCTTCAAGATTAACATGGCCACCTGCCTCCGACCGATGCAAACAAAGCAGCATAACCTCTTTCTCAGTAGCATTGAAAGGACTGGCTGTTGACACTTCATGCAACTGAACCGGAGTTGTTTCGGCAGACTGTATCAGAACCAGATCTTCCTGATCCATTTCAGCAATTTCATCCTGATCTGGCTCTACATCTGAAATAGTGGCTGATGAGTCAACTATTTTATCAATTGAATCAGTTTTCCGCTCATCAGCATTTCGCCTTTTCCTGCTTCTAACAATCAACAACCCACCTGCTGCAATGGCAAGCAAACCGGTTGCAACAAAAGGAATGGTATTGGACGACTCTACAAGGTCCGCAGACTCCATAACCGGTAATGCGCCCAAATACACCGAATCCTCTTTCCCGGTTTCTGTATTCATATAATAAACTGTTTCTCCTATCTGATACTCTAAATCAAACAAATTGGTATTCCGATTCAAGGTCTGGGTAACGGGATGAATGCCGGTCTGGCTGAAAACATTATTCCTGTAATCCAAACGGATCAATTGGAAAAGGCTCTCGATAACCAACCCGTTTGGTGTTTGAAAATGAACTTCTGCATTGGCTCTTTCGGCTGCATCGGGCAATGCTGGATTGACTGTACCAGACTGAACCCACTTCCGGGAGGGTAGGTCAAGGACCCAAGACTTCCCGTCAAACTGTCCAACCTTATGCCGAATTTGCTTCACGCCATCATTAACAAACTGTTGGAAAGGAACATGGAGCTGCCTTTTTATAGCATCATACCAAATCAGGTTGGATGGATTGAACTGGGCAACAATCTCGCGATCCAAGGGCACAACATCCCACTCACCATGCTTGAAATTAAACTTCCTCAATAAACCGTTGGTCTTCCAAAACCCATAACCTCCGTAACTGTAAATATCCTCCCCGTCACTGAACTGATAAGACCCGATATTGTAAAATAAAGCCAGGGTACTGTCGATTCGCTGAAAACGGATAAACTGACTGTCACGGGAAACGGCTTTGTAAACCCTACCGGTACTCTGCACAAAAACATACAGGTTGCTGTCTGTCCGGATCAACTGCTGTCCGCCCACCTTAAAGTCATCCAACCAAGGTCTAAGCTCCAAAAAAGAATACCTGCCGCCACTCAAAGGATAGGCATAACCGGGCTGACTGAGGAACTTATTCAAAAACGGGGTGATTTTCAATGGGTACAATTCCTGACTCCGCACTTTTGAGTGCAAAATCAAAAACGAACATAGGATGAGCAACGGCTTCATAAGCTGAATAAATATAATAATTAGATATAATTTATCACTTATTTCGGAGAAGTAACCGGTTAGGTAACCGACTTTTATACATAAACTCCCCTCCTGCCCGATAAGCGGCTAGCGCATCGGGATGGGAGGGGTGGATTCCATGAGCAAAGCGAAACGGAATCCGGGGTGGTCAATATTTACTCATGCCTTATCCCTTGTCCCTAGTCCCTCATGTATTACCTTTGCCCTTCAATGGAAAAATCAAACTTTGTAGACCAAATCAGGGTCTTCTGTAAAAGCGGTCATGGTGGGGCGGGAAGCAAGCATTTCATGCGGACAAAATTCAATGCAATGGCTGGTCCGGATGGTGGTGATGGCGGAAGGGGTGGTCATATCATTCTAAGAGGCAACAAACACCTGTGGACACTCCTCCACTTGCGTTACTATAAAAATGTCATCGCTGAAAACGGACAGGGTGGTAATAAAAACAACATGACCGGTAGGGATGGCGAAGATATCATCATCGAAGTTCCCCTCGGCACGGTTGCCATGGATGAAGAAACGGGAAATAAGGACGGGGAAATCCTTGAAGACGGTCAGGAATTCACCTGGGTAAAAGGTGGAAGGGGCGGTCTGGGAAACAAAAATTTCGCTACAGCCACAAACCAAGCTCCTGAATATGCCCAGCCGGGTGAAGCAGGTTCTGAAGGATGGAAAGTACTGGAACTGAAAGTATTGGCCGATGTAGGATTGGTGGGCTTCCCCAATGCAGGCAAATCAACCCTCTTATCATCCATCACCGCTGC
>JBDLUZ010000280.1:0-2979 GCA_039805045.1 Bacteroidota bacterium
CGGGATGGGAACTGGCATCATTCGGGCCTAAGTTCCAAGGGTGATAGAATATACGAAATCTGGAGCAGAAAATAAAATAAAAAGGTGCCTATGGCACCTTTTTATTTTATGTAATTCATTGATTATGAGCAACTAGTCTTTCAATATGAGTGCCAATTCATCCAGCTGGCTGTTGTCAATCGACGAAGGTGCATCCAGCATAACATCCCTGCCGGAATTGTTTTTGGGGAATGCAATAAAATCACGAATGCTTTCACTTCCGCCCAGAATGGAACAGAGCCTGTCGAAGCCAAACGCAATACCACCATGCGGAGGAGCTCCATATTCAAAAGCTCCCAACAGGAAACCAAATTTATGCAGTGCCTCGTCCTGACTCATACCCAGTGCCGCAAACATTTTCTCCTGCAATTCGCGCTGGTAAATCCGGATTGAACCTCCACCAATCTCATTTCCGTTCAGCACCATATCATAGGCATTGGCCTTAATTTGCGCATACGGGTGAGAAAGGTAATTCGCTGCATCATGTATGACCGGATCGTTATCAATCATGGTCTGAATCTGTGAAGGCTTGGGTGAAGTGAAAGGATGATGTCTGGCCACCCACCGGTTCTCTTCTTCCGCATATTCAAAGAGCGGGAAATCCAGCACCCACAGCAATTTGAATTCATTTTCTTTTCTCAAACCGAGCTGTTTGCCCATCTCCAACCTGAGTTCACTCATGGCTTTCCTTGTCCTTTCTTCTGCACCAGCGAGAATAAGAACGATGTCGCCTTTTTGGGCTCCTGAAGCTTCTGCTATCGCCTTGAGTCGCTCTTCACTGTAAAACTTATCTATGCTGCTTTTATAACTGCCGTCTTCATTGGCACGGATATAAGCCAATCCCTTCATGCCAATCTGTGGTCGCTTGACCCATTCAGTCAGTTCGTCGAGTTGTTTTCTGGTAAATACTGCACCACCCGGAACGGCTATTGCCATTACAGATTCTGCACCATCAAAAACCACAAATCCTGCATCATTGATCAGTGCTGATTGATCAGCTTTGTCATAGAATACGGTGGTAGGTTTTTTAAGTGTACAGATGCTCATCCCGAAACGGATGTCTGGTTTGTCATTGCCATATTGCCACATGGCATCCTCCCAGGTCATCCGCTCAATTGTTTCGCTGTAATCGATGTTCTTCACATCCTTGAAAATTCTTTTAATCAGCTCTTCAAACATTTTCAGGATATCCTCCTGCTCTACAAATGACATTTCACAATCTATCTGGGTGAATTCCGGCTGCCGGTCTGCACGGAGGTCCTCATCCCTGAAACATTTTACAATCTGGTAATACCGGTCATACCCGCTCACCATCAACAATTGCTTGAAAGTCTGGGGTGATTGTGGCAGGGCATAAAACTGACCTGTATTCATTCTGGATGGCACCACAAAATCCCTTGCTCCTTCAGGTGTTGATTTGATGAGAAAAGGAGTTTCAATATCCATGAAGGCATTTTCATGGAGGTAATTTCTGGCTGAACGGTTCACCGCATATCGAAGCTCTAAGTTTCTCTTCACCGCATTTCTGCGAAGGTCTAAGTACCGGTATTTCATCCGCAGGTCATCACCTCCGTCTGTATCATCCTGAATGGTGAATGGTGGCGTTGCAGATTTATTGAGTATTTTGAATCCGGTTACTTCGATCTCAATTTCTCCTGTTGGGATAGTCAGGTTTTTATTGGTTCGTTCGAGTACTTTTCCGGTTGCTTGGAGCACAAACTCCCTTCCCAAAGGTTGGTCGTCAAGCTCTGGGTTGAGTATTTCATTGAATACCAGCTGGGTTATACCATACCGGTCTCTCAAGTCAACAAAAGTGATGGCACCAAACTTTCTGATGGTTTGAACCCATCCTGCAAGGGTTACCTGATTATCTTTATGGGCTATGCGAAGTTCTCCGCAGGTGTGTGTTCTGAACATACTGAAATGATTTTATCCCTTCTTTCCGGGGCCCAAAGATACTTCAACCGCTGCAAATTAGGATTCAATTAATTGTCGGATTTGGCTGATTCCTGTTGCATCAGGGCTTCTGTCTGCTGATGTACCTGATCTTCAAAATCGTTTCTGCGTGCATAGATCAGGTAATAATATCCAAGAATAAACAATCCTATTCCGAATGGGATTAGTGAAAACTCCCTTAGTCCGTAAGGGCCTACAAGATTGGCGTCCCATCCGGTGAATTCACCTATCATCCAGGTACAGTTTGCTGTAATCCAGAAATCGATGGCGAGATTGTGGAGGAATTCGCTGGTAATCTTTCTTGTTTGATAGGTTATGACGATGGCTACCCAAAGGGTAGGAATGATCATGATAAGTGCAGGTATTTTCAGGTTGATGGCCCAACAGGCATCCTTTACAAGCCAGAGCAGGATATGTAAATTTTCAATTCGCCTGAATTTAAACGGTATATAATAAATCTTACTTTCTTTCACTTTACTTTTTGGAAATAAATGTACATATTTATTTCTATCATGAATATGTTGGTATGAGATTGATGAACAGAAAAAGTTTTATTACGCTTCTGGTAGGAAGCTCAGTTTCTGTTTGGGTTGCCCAGACAAGATTTATACAATCTCGGTGGTTGGCACCTGATTTTCAATTTCTAAGGCAATCTGCCGGATTACTTGGGGCTTTGTGTGATGCAATTATTCCCCGAACTGATACCCCGGGTGCTTCAGATACCCTAACGCATGAGTTTGTTGCATCGTATGTTCAACACGGTCTGCCAAGTTCCCTGCAGGTGATTTTTATCGAGGGGCTGAAAAAGGTTGATGGATATGCGTTTGAGTCTTTCGGAAAGTCATTTCCCCAATGCACTCCTCAACAACAAAACAGCATTCTTGTAAGAATCGAAAGAGCGGATAAATTATTACCCGGACTTGCTGGAAAAGTTGAACAAAAAATCACAGGCAAACCATTTTTCCAGCAACTCAAGGCTTATAC
>JBDLUZ010000281.1:0-2976 GCA_039805045.1 Bacteroidota bacterium
ATCAGATGGAATAGAAACATTATAGAAAACAGCTTTAGGAATACGCGTATACACATCAGACAATACAGCATCAACAGTAACCTGCTGCGCAGAATCGATCAACTCAGATTTAGGAGCCTTAATCGGTTCTTTAGAAGATTTAGTAATCACATAGATACCATCATTGAACCACTGGAAACTCCATACCAAAGCAGTGAAGGCAAAAATGAACAAGAACAACACGGTATAAATGCCAAGCGTATAGTGGAAGTCGCGCGACAATCTTTTCCAACCTGCACTCCACATTATGGATACGCGTTGCTTCAACATCGCCTTCGTCTTCGGCCACCACAAGATCACACCCGTAATCATGATAAACAAGAACAATAAAGTGGCGGTACCCATAATCAACTTCCCAATATCATCCCCCAACAACCACCTGTGCAAGGCCATTACAGTATAGAAATAAGAATCTCCGTAAGTATATACTTCAATCAACTGCGCAGTATAAGGATCTACAAAGGCAGTCATTTTCTTCCCTTCCGCCTTCGGCGCATTTGCTTTTTTCACTTCTGGAAGTGATACCGAATATTCCAATGTTCTTGAAGGATCACTGTAAATCTTCACACCACCAATTTTAGCATCTGGTAATTGCTGCTTCAAGGTGGCAGTCACCACAGTTATCGGAAGCTGCACCTCTTTTTGCTCCTTCACATAATAACGATCATGATGAAGGCTGTGCTGCAACTCTTCTTCAAATACAAGAATAGCGCCAGTAAAACAGGCAATCATGATAAATAATCCGGAAGCTAAACTTAGATAGAGGTGTATCGTACGAAAAAACGATTTCATTGGAAAATTTTAAGGTTCTACAAATTTAGATGATTTTATCAGCAAAGACTTTTGAATGCAAGAGATAAAATAAAAGACCATTCAAAAAGGAGGTAAAATGAATAAAAAATTCAGTTTATTTGCCATAAGACAACTGTTTAACTGCTTATAACCAAAACTTGTTGCATGAAAAAGACAGTCAATTTTTTAATGGCGACCGTTATCTTGCTTCCTATTGCAGCTTATTTTTTAGGAACCCCTCCAACTGATCTTCAACTCAACATCATCAAAGAAACTGCATGGGGCTTGTTGGCCGTGATTGCGTTAACGTTTACAGTGGGACAACTTACAGGAAACAATTCACAAGTTGATAAACTCTGGAGCATCGTTCCAGCACCTTATGCTTGGTACATGACCTATTTAGGTGGATGGAATGAAAGAATGGTGTTGATGTCCGTTTTGGTTAGCATCTGGGCAGCGCGTCTCACCTTCAACTTTGCAAGACGTGGCGGTTACAGCTGGAAATTCTGGGAAGGTGAAGAGGACTACCGTTGGGAAGTACTCAGACAAAGACCAGGTTTTAAAAACCCAATTGTCTGGTTGCTCTTTAATCTTTTCTTCATCTGCTTTTACCAAAACACACTCATCTTCTTGTTTACCGTTCCAGTCATTACTGGCTTAGCAGAAAATGCTAGTCCGCTTGGTATGATGGACTACGCCCTCGCTGCAGTCTATGTAGGTTTAGTAATAATGGAATTTGTAGCTGATCAACAACAATACGATTATCAAACAGAAAAATACCGCCGTAAAAATGCAGGTGAGGACTTAGGTCCTTATGCTGATGGATTCATTACAACCGGTCTATGGTCTAAAATGCGCCATCCCAACTATGCAGCTGAACAGGCCATTTGGATTGTCTTCTATCTATTCAGTGTTGCCGCAACTGGTGAATGGATCAACTGGTCGATTGCAGGTTGTGTATTATTGGTGATCCTTTTCAAAGGCAGTTCTGATTTCTCAGAAGAGATCTCTACAAAGAAATATCCCAAGTATACAGAGTACCAGAAAAAAGTAGGAAGGTTCTTGCCTAAACTATAATTATACTTAATACATTTATGAATGGTATTGAATGATGTATTCATTTATGTATTTGCACCACACCTGGAATCAGAAGATGAGAACATCAGCTATTACTACGATTTCACGCAAAGTATAGCAGAGTACACCAAAATCTTTGCTGAATTAAATGTTGAATGGAAATGGCAGCCCGTTACCATGCAAAGTTTTAATCAGGTGATCGATGACATCGTGCTTTCAAAAAACACATCGACAAAAACACTTGTCATTCTCAACCTCTGCGATGGTGATGAAATCAATGGCACCCCCGGTGTTTCCGTTGTAAAAAAATTAGAGGAAGCCGGTTTGATCTATACAGGCTCAGAGGAATATTTCTATACCATCACGACTTCTAAGATTCCCATGAAACAAGCCTTTGATAAGGCTTCGGTACCTACAGCCAAATGGGATAAAATTCTAACAAAAGAAGACAATGTAGATCATCTCTTCGATGAACTTGGTTCATCCGTTATTTTAAAACCTTCTGTCTCGGGTGGTAGCATGGGTGTGGGCATCAAGAATGTAGTGAATGATAAGGAAGCCCTTAAAAACCAATTGCAAAGCATGTTTGAGGGCTATCGGGGATGGGACCTTTCCATTGATGGCATTGTTGCAGAAGAATTTATTACGGGAAGAGAATTTACAACAATGATATCGGGGTCTGCAAGGCACCCCGACTATTGCAGGGTTTATTATCCGGTGGAAAGAGTGTTTCATTCTTCGTTACCTGAACAAGAAAAATTTTTATCGTTCGACCGACTATGGGAAATCTATGAAGAAGAATCGCCCATGCCGAAGAACGAAAACTTTTATGAATACGAACCAGTCGCAACAGACCTTGCAGAAGAAATCAGAAGAATCAGTCTGGAAGCTTATCATGCAGTAAACGGCACTGGCTATACAAGAGTGGATATCAGAATGGATGATAAAACAGGTAAACTTTATGTGCTTGAAGTCAATGCACAATGTGGTTTAAGTGAGGATGAGGATTATACGTCAATAGGTGCTATCTTGAGAGTGAATGGCACATCGTTTAAAGAATTGATTTTA
>JBDLUZ010000282.1:0-2972 GCA_039805045.1 Bacteroidota bacterium
CATATCCAGGGGCCACTTCAGCCAGCTACAATTGAAGTGGATGGCAGTCTCAGTTCTCAATTCCTTACAGGATTGCTGATGGCCTATTCTGCCTCCGGAGCGTCAGGTGTCACCATTAAGGTGAAAGACCTGAAAAGTAAACCCTATATAGACCTTACGCTTTCTGTATTGAAGTCATTTGATATGAAGGTGCCGCAGGTCGTCAATTATGAATCATTTATTTTTGATCAAGCGCAACACCTACAGCCAACTGGCGATTTTACCTATGAGGTTGAAGGCGACTGGAGCGGTGCAGCATTCCTCTTTGTTGCCGGAGCTATTGCAGGTGAAATCACTATTCAGGGAATGAAAGATGATTCCGTACAGGCAGATAAAAAAATTCTAGAGGCAATCAGAGATGCCGGAGCAGTCCTTTCTTATGCAAATGGCAATTATACAGTTGCGCCATCCAAGCTGCAGTCATTTGATTTTGATGCTACCGAATGCCCCGATCTGTTCCCGCCACTGGTAGCACTGGCTGCATATTGTAATGGTATTACCAGGATAAAAGGTGCCAGCAGGTTAACCCATAAGGAAAGCAACAGGGCACTGACGCTACAGGATATTTTTGGGAAAATGGGTATTTCCATTGTGCTGGAAGAAGATTTGATGCTGGTACATGGTGGAACTGCTCTGCACGGCGCAGATGTTTCTTCGCACCACGACCATCGTATAGCCATGGCAGCTGCGGTAGCCGCACTTCGAGCAACAGGTCCGGTTAGGATTAGCGACGCACAGGCTATAGACAAGTCATATCCTGATTTTTACCAGCATCTTGAACTGCTTGGAGCTACCATAAACTCATCCAAATAAAGCGCAATCATGAATCATTTTGGCAATCTTTTTTCGGTAAGTATTTTCGGCGAATCCCATGGTGAAGGTTTGGGTATGGTGATAGATGGTTGTCCCGCAGGGATGCCTTTATCAACTGAAGATTTCATAGAAGATACCACAAGAAGAAAGGGCGGTACTCAAAAGGGGGTAACCCCCAGGCAGGAGGAAGATTTGCCTTTGTTTAAAAGTGGGCTATTCAATGGTAAAACAACAGGGGCACCACTTATGCTTCTGTTTGAAAATAAGAATACCAGATCAGGCGATTATGAGAAACAAAGAGCTTTTCCGCGTCCAGGGCATGCCGACCTGGTTGCGCATCACAAGTATGGAGGGTTTGAAGATTTCAGGGGAGGCGGACATTTTAGCGGCAGATTAACTCTGTGTTTGGTAGCCGCTGGTGTTGTTGCTAAAAAAATGCTGAATGGTATTCAGGTAAATGCAAAGGTGATTTCCATCGGCGGGGATGCAGACCTGGAACGCGGCTTGCAAAAGGCAATCGACCAGAAAGATTCGGTAGGTGGCATAGTGGAATGCAGGGTAACCGGACTACCATTGGGGCTGGGGGAACCGTTTTTTGATTCTGTTGAATCTTTGCTGGCCCATGCAGTGTTTGCAATACCGGCTGTAAGAGGTATTGAATTTGGAACAGGCTTCAGGGCAGCAGAAATGTATGGCGTTGAGCATAATGACCCTATTCAGGATATCCAGGGCACAACCTCAACCAACCATGCAGGTGGGATTGTTGGGGGTATAACCAATGGGAATGAGCTCGTTTTCAGGATCGCAATCAAACCTACATCCTCAACACCAAAGGATCAGTTTACATACAACTGGGAAACTGATCAGATGGATACTTTTGCAGTGCGTGGCAGACATGATCTTTGTATTGCATTGCGAGTGCCTCCTGTTTTGGAAGCATCTGCGGCAATGGTGCTTGCAGACCTTATGCTGAGAGAGCAGAAAATCAAAAGAGTATTATAATTAAGTTATTCCTAATTCGTTACCACATAATTTTCCTCCAAGTCCGAGTACGAGGTAAGGTTGTTCAGCTGATTTTGCAAGGGATATGAACTCATTGACATCAGCTGTATTGAATGCGAATAAGTCGTAATGGCATGGTATGATCAGAGGTATGCCGCATGTTTTAGCCAGTGCTACAGCTTCAGATGCATTCAGATTTCCAGCAACCTTTCTTGATGGCAGATTCCCGTTAATTGGCAGCAATGCAAGGTGAGGGGCGAATTCAGAAATCAGCGCATCCATTCCTTCATAAAGTAAGGTATCTCCGCTGTGGTAAATTCTATGTGGACCAGCACTTATAAGATATCCCAAATAACGACACTGCCCCTTTTCGTTTCTGTCAATGGTATTGTGGGCAGCTGGAATAGCTGTAATGCTGAAAGTGTCGTCTGCATAAGATAAGCCATCATTGAGACCTATAGGGATGGAAGGATCAATCTTTAAGCGGTCTGCAACGAAATCCCGATTGGCTTCAGGAATGATCAATTTGCAATCCGGAAAGTTTGCCAGTATCGGATTCAATGTTTCAGCATCCAAGTGATCTGTATGGTTATGACTTGATGTAACGATATCGATCCTAGGAAGACACGAGGGGTCTATCACGAGTTCACTGATTCTGACATGTGGCTTGTCTGTCTGCGCATATTTTTTTGATAAGGAGTCGGACAAATAAGGGTCAAGGAGCAGTCTCTTCCCGTTAAATTGAATCAGGAATCCACTTTGCCCCAGCCACCAAATGTGTAAATCAGCAGAAGTTTCATGGCTCAGTATGTCATCAATCAGCTCCTGGTCTTTTCTTTGGGCCTTTATCATCATTATCGCATTTGTCTTGCCCCTTCAACCATATTAATCAGTTTCTTTTTGGCTGCCCAGCGTGCAGTCTGACTTAATCCACAATCAGGCGCAACAGAAAGTTTCTCTGCCGGCACATACTGCAGACATTTGGCAATTCGCTCTTTTACATCATCCACTGTTTCGATATAGTAGTTTTTGACATCAATGATGCCAACAGAAACGTCCATCTTTTCTGCAAACTGTGCCAGAAGTTCAATTTCGGAAAACTCCCGGTTTGCCATTTC
>JBDLUZ010000283.1:0-2957 GCA_039805045.1 Bacteroidota bacterium
GCACATTCGCAACCCGGACCGATTATCCAATCGCGTTCGGTGAGTGCAGCGCCATTGTTCCTGCTTGCAGCAATCACCGAGGTGTTATCCTGTTGCCCGCCATAGAGTTTATAAGGGAATACATTGTCTGTATTAACCCGGTAGAATTGCGCTGTTGGCTGGTTCATGATCGATGACCAGGTTTTACACAGGTCAAAACTGATTTCTGCACCACCATCGTCTGCAAGGGCCACAATATTGTTTTTAGAAGGATGAATCCATAAGTCGTGCGTGTCACCATGTTGTACGGCAACCCTTGCAAATGTTTTTCCACCATCGATGGATTTCATCATGGGTGCATTGAGCACGTATACGGTGTTTTCATTGCTTGGATCTGCAAAGACTTCCATGTAGTACCATGACCTGGAAGAGATATCTTGGTTGTTTGATAATAAAGCCCAGGTTTTGCCTGCATCATCAGAACGGTATAATCCTGATTTTACTTTTTCAGTTTCTATGATTGCATAAATCCTGTTGCTGTTGGCACGGGATACACTGATACCGGCTTTACCCATGAGCTTTGGTAGTCCACCTTCGAGTTTCGTCCAGGTATTGCCTTCGTCAACAGACTTCCAGATGGCAGATCCTGGTCCGCCGCTGGAGACTGTCCACGGATACCGTCTGTGTTCCCAGGAAGCGGCATAGAGTATGCGGGGATTATTCATGTCCATGGAGAGCGAAGAGATGCCTGTACTGTCGTTGATGTACAGCACTTTTTTCCAACTGCTGCCGCCATCGATTGATTTGAAAATGCCACGTTCATTATTCGGACCATGAACAGTGCCCTGAGCGGCAACGTAAACCACATCAGGGTTTCTGGGATCAATAGCAATGTCTGAGATATGTCTTGTTTTTTGTAGGCCAATATTTTTCCATGTTTTACCTGCATCGGTGGATTTGTAGACACCATCACCATAGCTCGTCATCACACCTCGAACCGCATGTTCTCCGGTACCTACAAAAATGACATTTGGATCCGATTCAGAAACAGCGATATCTCCGACTGATCCTACGCTGAATTGTCCGTCTGAAATGTTTTTCCAGTTATTGCCACCATCATCAGTAGTCCAGACTCCGCCACCGGTATACCCCACATAAAATTTCAAATCATTATTCAGTACACCGGCAATGGCATTAGCACGGCCTCCTCGAAATGGACCAACATTGCGCCATTTGAGGTTACTGAAAATGGAATCAGGACTGGGTTGCGTTTGTGTTTGCTGCGGAATTGACTTTTTCTTTTGGGCCTGACCGGTCATCATTCCCAAACAAAGGATGGCAAGAAGGATTTTTTTCATCTCTACTATAATTGTGAAAACTGAAGTTACTATAAAAAAACTGCCCCGCGTAAGCGGGGCAGTATGATGAATCAATGCTGATTATGCAAATTCACAAAGCCTGTTTACATTTTGAATTCCCATCCACTTCTGTTCACACGACCAACAAACTGGTTGGCATCTTCAAAATTGGTGATCTTCATGGAAGCACCATCCCACAGGAGTTTTTTACGTCCGTAGAAATCGAATCCGCTGCGTCCGTTGTTCCCTTTTACCTCTTTGCGGAGCATATAACTCCTGATGGCCAGGTTGCCCATCAGAACGGTTTCCGTGAGCGGACCAGAGTAGTCAAATGATGAGCTTAGTGCTTTGTGCTCTTTGCTGTTGAAACCAGCTTTGCAGGCTTCAGTCCAGGATATCTGGTGACCGAATTCAGGCAGTTTCGGAGCATTTGGATCAGGAGCTGGGGCAGTGATTTTTTCTCCGTTGTTGAGGTAAATCCGTGGATTGTTGCCATACATATCAATTACCATCAAGCCTTTAGAACCATGGAGGTAAACGCCGTTGGCTCCGTTGCCATCTGTGCTGAGTGGCTCATTGGCTGGCAATTGATCAGGATGGAATGGTCTCAGACCGCCATCCATCCACACCATTTTCATGGGTGTTTTATTCTTTTTGGTAGCTGGGAATTTAATCTCTACAAGAGATGAAGGCGGACAGCCTTCTGGAATATGTTCTGGTGTCCAATCCTTGATGAAAACCTGTCCTACGCTGCATTCAACCTCGGTTGGATAGCCAAGGCCAAGTATCCTGAAAGGAGAGTCAATGGTGTGGCATCCAATATCGCCCAGTGCACCGGTTCCGAAATTCCACCAACCCCTCCATTTGAACGGATGATAGAGTGGATCATAATCCACATAAGAGGCAGGACCAAGCCAGGTATTCCAATCTGCGGCAGACATGGAAGCAGGCAGGGCATGTTTACCGGTTGGAACAGGAATACCCTGAGGCCATACGGGTCTGTTGGTCCAGATTTCAACTTTATTAACAGTGCCAATCAGTCCCTGGTCAAACCAGTCCATTGCAATTTTTTGTTGCGGGTTGGAAGCACCCTGGTTGCCCATCTGTGTGACCACCTTGTATTTACGGGCTGCTTCGGTGAGCATCCTGGCTTCTGCAATATTGTGGGTCAGCGGTTTCTGCACATAAACATGCTTCTTCAGTTGCATGCAAGCCATGGCGGCATAAGCATGGAAATGGTCTGGCGTGGAGATGGTTACAGCATCAATTTCATTGCCAGACTTGTCGAGCATCTCTCTGAAATCGCGGTATTTTTTGGCATTGGGAAACTTCTCAATGGCAGGTTTGCACTTGTCCCAGTCAACATCCGAAAAAGCCACCACATTATTGGCGCCGTTGTTGAATGAATTGAAAAGGTCTGATTGTCCTTTTCCACCTGCCCCAATGGCAGCTATGTTCAGTTTATCACTCGGTGCCGTGTATCCTTTTCCGATGACATGTCGGGGTACAATGAAAAAGCCTGCTGCAGCCAGCGAGCTGTTTTTGAGAAAATTTCTCCTGTGGTTTTGTTTGGGCATAGCAATGTGTTTAAGTATTGAATGGATGTTTGAATATACGGAT
>JBDLUZ010000284.1:0-2956 GCA_039805045.1 Bacteroidota bacterium
GAATAAAATCAACAGGAAACAAAAAAAATATGATTTTCCAGGCTTCAACAACAAATCAATTTAAGTAAATGTAAGTCAACGCAATAATAAAAGACCTTTTTTTTTACTTAAAGGCATTAACTTAGTATCTATTTGAAAGGTGAATGTCACTTACGATATGATGAGAATGCTGATTTCGCTCCTTTTTTGCATATTGACCCAATCCGCCGATGCACAAAAAGCCATTGGCATGCCAATCATTACAAAATATCAACAACTGAATGATCAAATTGCGTCAAATGCTGCAATGGGAATGACTGACCTTGGTCTCCATATTCCCAATATCAGGTTTGAGCTCAAATATGCAGGCAATCAAAACTTTACAGGGAAAAGGATGTACCCGGCAGACACAAAAACTACTTTTTTACGTGTTGAGCCCGCAAAAGCCCTGGCAGCGCTATCTAAAGAACTCGAAGAGCTTGGACTGGGCCTTTTGATTTGGGATGCATACCGTCCATATAGCGTTACTGTACGCTTCTGGAAACTCATTCATGATGAGCGTTATGTGGCCAACCCATCTAAAGGCAGTGGTCATAACCGGGGAATAGCAGTTGACCTTTCACTCTATCATTTATCTAGCGGTAAAGTACTTTCAATGCCAACGGATTTTGATGATTTTTCCGAAAAAGCCCATCACGGTTATGCCCAACTCAATCAGGAGCAAATCAAGAACAGGGAATTGCTTTTGTCGCTTATGGTAAAATATGGCTTCAAAAAGTTTGAAACTGAATGGTGGCATTATTACTGGCCTGATTCAGAGAAATACGAGATTCTGGATATCCCTTTCAACAAACTCAAAATGCTTAAATGATACTTGCTGAAAAGTGCATCATAGTAGCGGGAGGAACATCCGGCATTGGACTGGCAGCAGTGAATTACTTCCTGCTCCAGGGTGCAAAAGTGATAGCAATTGGCAAGGAATCGCCAGAGGAACTGCCTCAAACTGAAGACCTCTGCCTGATTACAGGAGATTTAAGGGAAGAAAATACCATTCAGCAGGGTATCAAGCTGGGAATGGAAAAATTTGGGGTTATCAATGGATTGTTTCATGTGGCAGGAGGCAGTGGCCGATCTTTCGGAGATGGCCCCCTGCATGAGATGACACTTGAGGGGTGGGAAAAAACAATTAACCTAAACGCTGGCACTGTAATGCTTTCTAATAAGGCCTTTGTAAGACACTGCCTTGAGTACAAGCAAAGAGGTTCTATTGTTAACCTCTCATCCGCACTCACCAACAGACCTTATCCTGAATTTTTTGGAACACATGCATATACTGCAGCAAAATCTGCAGTTGAAGGTCTTTCACTGGCTGCTGCAGCCATGTATGCCCCCAACAATATCAGTATCAACGTCATTTCCCCTGGTCTAACTGATACGCCGATGGCAAAACGTGCATTATCTGATGAAAACATCATGAACCGCGTAAGAAGCAAACAACAGCTCGACGGGGGAAGAGCTGTTTTGCCGTCCGACATCGTTCCAATGGCCGCACTTTTGCTGTCTGATGCAGGTAGTTTTATAACCGGACAAAATATCCGGATAGATGGTGGATGGTCTGTAACTGAAATGAAAAAATATGAATGAAATAGCACAATATCTTGAAAAAAGCCGGCTCATCTGTGATACCGTTGCTGCTCAACAGGATGCCATCGAGACTGCTGCAGGATGGTTCAGCGATACCATTCTGAAAGGCAGAATGGTTCATGTATTCGGATCAGGGCACAGCAGAATTATGGTTGAAGAAATGTGGCCCAGGTACGGCTCCTTTACTGGCTTCAACCCCATAGTAGAACTTTCTCTTACTTTCCACAACCTTGTTGTAGGCGCAAACGGACAGCGTCAGGCTATGTTTCTGGAAAATGTGAGCGGACTGGCAGAAAGAATCCTGAGAAATTTTACACTTTCTGCTGATGATACAGCCCTGATCATTTCATCAGGCGGCACCAATATAGTGCCCATTGAAATGGCTGAAAACTTCAGGAAAAACAACATAAAAGTTGTCAGCATCATCTCTGAACAACACAGTACTGCCAGCGCAAGTAAACGTGCAGACGGCGTAAAGCTGGGTGATGTTTCGGACCTTGTTCTGGATACAGGAGCACCAGCAGGAGACGCTATGATCAAGATTGAAAATCTCCATACGCCTGTTTCCCCCGGCTCAACACTTGGTGGCGTTTTGCTGATCAATTGTATCAAAGCAAGGGTAGCGGCATTACTCACAGCTGCCGGACAACCACCTACGGTTTTAAGTGCCGCCAATGTTGTTGGTGCTGAAGAAGCAGTCAGGCTTTTTGAAAAAGCCTATGATGAACATGCCGTAAGACTTTCCAGACTCTATCAATTTAATCCCTGAATAAAACAATATGCAACCCATTCCCATCAGAACAACAGTAGTAGGAAGTTACCCTTTCCCCGGCTGGCTTGAATATGCTACCGGCAATTTAGCAGCATTTGGAGCAGCCGACATTGAAGAAATGGCAGAAGATGCAGTCATTGCAGCAATTCATGATCAGATGCAGGCAGGCCTGGATGTGATTACAGATGGTGAACAAACAAGATTTGACTTCAACCTTTCCTTTTATGGTTTTATAAAAGGAATACAGCCCAACCACACTGAAACCAGAAGATTTGGTCCGCCTGCACATGACCAGAGAGGTAAACACAGCATCACCGGTGAATTAAAGGCTCCGGAAGGATTGGGTTCAATAACTGAGTTCAGAAGGTTGCAAAAACTTGCTCCTGCTGGTCCGGTACTGAAATGCAGTCTGCCAGGCCCTTATACCCTGAGTGGACGTCTTTTACCTAATGCACAATACAAAGACCGCTGGGAAATCACAGCCGCACTAACCCCAATCATCAGCAGAGAATTGGAGGCGCTGGTTGCAGCAGGTTGCACAGAAATCACACTGGATGAGCC
>JBDLUZ010000285.1:0-3179 GCA_039805045.1 Bacteroidota bacterium
GTGCAGGACTTTTTTTATGGTGCCCAGGACTGGATTCGAACCAGCACATCCTTGCGAACGCTGCGACCTGAACACAGTGCGTCTACCAATTTCGCCACCTGGGCAAGTGGATTGCAAAGATACGAAAAACTGACTAAAAAACCTTTATTTCAGGGCGAATTTCACCTGTATAGATATACTCAGGTTAATTTTTTCGAAATCCAATGCCGGCAATGCCTCCTCGGATTTGGCCATGGAAGAGAACCCCCGAATCCTGATGCTGTTCAAAGAGGTGGCATCCCCATCTTGGCTGTAATCGGTAATGTGTAATGGGATACCAACACCCGATTTCAGCGGGGCAGTCAGCGATACGGCCCTTGTATAAGCATTCTTTACAGCTGCAACCCTGCAGGCATTTCGAATGGCTTCTATATCCGTATGTCTTACCCTCACCACTTCTGCGTTAGCCATCCCCAATTTTTCCAACTCCATGAATACTTTTGTTGCAATTACCGCATTGTCTACCCGCAAGAGATACTCCTTGCTTTTCAAAATATCCCGTTGCTTCAAGACATAATACCTGTAATCACTTTGCATCCCGGATGCAGTCAATTGACTTTCTGGTTTAATTCCCAATCCCCTCAATGCCGATACCAGTTTTTTTTCCTGTTCTTCCAGCTGAACCTTGTTTTTCAGGTCACTTTCGGCTATCAGGATTTTAATAACAATTTCGTTTGGAGTAACCAGCGTATCTGCGTATCCGTTTACTTCGATATAGGGTACGTCCAGAAAGTTTTTGGACTGTGCAGAGACGGCATAAAGCCCAGTTACCAATACAGCAGTCAAAATGTATTTTTTCATACAGCTCACAGTTTATTAACATGAAGGTCATGCTTAATTTAATTAGGAATTCTACCATTGCACATATTTTCACTACTTTAGAAAAAAATTAACCAACAATGAGCATTTCCAAAATTTTACAGACATGGCCAAAATTGATGGCATGTCTGTTGCTATTTGGATTGATTTTAGGCTCCACAACGCGCTTATCAGCGTTTGAAGCTTCTGAAAAATCAATCCTAGAAAAGTCATTCGACAGAATCGTCAAAGGAAGAATCACTGATGCAGCCAATGGCAGTGGTCTGGCAGGAGCCAGCGTTACAGTTAAAGGAACGTCTGCAAGTGCGCTGACAGACGGACAGGGTAACTTTTCCGTATCCATTCCTGATGACAAGGCTGTTCTGGTAGTGTCCTTCATTGGGTATAATACACTGGAAATTGTTGCTGGTAACAGAAGCACCATAGACCTTTCTTTGCAGTCTGCTACAGGCGAACTTTCCCAGATTGTTGTAGTAGGGTATGGTACACAGTCTAAAAGAGATGTTACAGGTGCTGTAAAAAGTGTCAAGGCTGAATCCTTCAACCGCGGTGTGATCAATGCACCCCAGCAGTTGTTACAAGGCAAGGTAGCTGGTGTGAATGTGGTATCTGCCAGTGGTGAGCCAGGTGCCAACCAGGGTATAACCATTCGTGGACCAGGTGGCGTGCGTACAGGAAGTACACCACTATTCGTTGTAGACGGTTTGCCATTGGATAACTCTTCAACTGGTAACGGCGATCCGCTTAACTTCATCAATCCAGCTGATATCGAGTCTATGGACGTGTTGAAAGACGCATCAGCTACAGCGATATACGGTGCCCGTGGTGCAAACGGCGTCATCCTTATCACCACCAAAAAAGGTAAAGCCGGTGTTTCCACCATGAATTTCAGTTCCACATTGGCTGTTTCTGAGGTTGCCAATAAGCTGCCTGTTTTCACTGCCGATGAGTTCAGGAAAAGGGTATTGGAAGTGGGTGGTATCCTGGATGATAAAGGAGGGAATACCGACTGGCAGGATGAGATTTTCCGCAGGGCTTATACCCAGAATCATAACCTCACCATGAGTGGTGGAGCAGATAAGCTGACTTATTTCGCATCCTTCGGCATGCAAAAGCAGCAGGGTATCATCAAGACCAATGACCTCGACCGCTATTCAGGAAGGTTCAATGCCACGCAGAAGTTTTTTAACGACCGCCTCGTAGTTGATGTCAACCTCAGTGCCAACAGCACCAAACAGGTAAGACCGAATGTTGGAGGTGCCATTGGTGATGCCATCAGCAACAACCCCACTTACAGTGCATATGACGCACAGGGAAATATTGCTGCATACCAGTTGTTCAACAATCCTTTGCTGACCTTTAAGCTCGACAAAGACAATACCATCACCAACAGGGTTATCGGAAGTATTTCTCCTTCTCTGAGGATTATGAAGGGTTTGACTTACAAGATGAACTTTGGTGTAGATAATTCCACTGCAACCCGCGATGTCCAGAACCTGGGTAACCTTGTTCCGCAGCGAGATGGCAGGCTTGAAACATACAATATCATTAATAAGAACACCCTGATTGAAAACTACCTGACCTATAATTTCAATGTCAGCGACCATAAGTTTTCTGCACTCGCAGGTCATTCCTTCCAGGATATCTACCTGCAGGGAAGGGGATGGAGCATCAACAAAATTCCATTGACACCTGTGGAGCCTATTTACAATCCGGGTATCGGACAGGAACTTACTTTGGCTAATAACAGGCCTTCAGGTTATGCTGTTGTCAATGAACTGCAGTCATTCTTCTCCAGGGTGAACTATTCTTACCAAGACAAATACCTGGCAACAATCAACTTCCGCATGGATGGATCCAGCAAGTTCGGTGCCAACAACAAATACGGTTATTTCCCATCTTTCTCCCTTGGTTGGAGGATAAGCGAAGAGGATTTCATGAAGAACTCACCCTTCAGCAATCTGAAGCTGCGTGCCGGATGGGGACAGACAGGTAATCAGGAAATTCCATCCAAGATTACCCAGGCCCTGTATACATCAACAGTTTCTGCTGCTTCAAGTTATCCGTTGGATCCTTCGTCTCGCCTCGCCAATCCGGATATCCAGTGGGAAGTTTCTACGCAAACCAATGTGGGTCTTGATTTTGGTTTGCTGAAAGGCAAACTGAACGGTTCAGTTGATTATTTCATCAAGAATTCAAATGATATTTTGCTGCAGGTAATTCCAGCTGATCCAATTCAACCGGCAGGTACCTTCTGGACAAACGTTGAGGATATGACCATCACCAACAGCGGTATTGAGTTTGACCTGGAGTACAGGGGA
>JBDLUZ010000286.1:0-2936 GCA_039805045.1 Bacteroidota bacterium
TCAACTGGCTGGTTATTGGTAAGACCTTGCTGGGGATCTCTCAGCCTGTAAATTTTTCCTTGAGATGTACCTATGAACAGGTGGTTATTGCCGGAATATGGTCCGCGTGTTGTTTCAAGCGAAAATATACTGCCACTCACTGCAGGTGCCACACCATCCATGTATGTCCAGTTGGAAGAAGTCACATTGGTCGCATCACCGGTGCGGTAAAGGCTATCCATGGTAGCATAGTAGAGATAATCCGTGTTGTCAGGGTCTAGGTGGAAATAGGTTACAAATTCTCCTTCCCCAGTGTTATTGGGTTTTATTTTGGTAAATGGACTTCCTCCTCCGCTTAATCCAAATAGATTCATGCGGTAGAATTGACCGTTTTGTGCTGCACAAAACAAGTGCTGGTTGCCAGCGCTGTTCTTCTTACTCATACCAACGGCACATCCATCACCCCCGAGCAGGATATAATGATCATTGCTGTCTGGTGTTTGTCCGATTATACCTGTGCGATCCCTGAACGTTGTTGAGTTATCCTGAGCTCCTCCAAAGAAATTCCTTGAACCTGTGGTGGGATCAATGCCCACATGGTAATACTGGAGCGTTTGATATTGAGAGTTGTATGTCCGATTTGCATTGGCATCATGAAAGCCCCAAACAACTGTTGATGCGGATACATTTTCGATGAGGCCCATTCCACCATCAGACCCCACTAGCAGCCTGTTGGGGTTCGTTGGATCAAAAACGAGGGTATGGATATCAGCGTGACTGGTGCCCAGCTCATCTGTGTATGATGTAGAACTGATACCTCCGATAAATGACGTAGCAGCGGTTGATCCAAACCCATCTGTTGATTTGAACAAGTTTACGCCCCCGGCAAGTACCAGATTGGGATTGGTAGGGTGTACAGCCAGTGCCATATTGTATCCCCCTTGCAGCTCCATGTATTTTGTTTGTTCAGTTCCTCCCTCGGGCGTTCTTTTGGCAGTGAGATTTCTGCCATGACTGCTCCATGTCAATGGTGATGTGCCCATATTGCACCTGAATAGGTCGGCTTCAGGTTTACTATCAGTGGCGAAGTCGGCATTTTCAATCATGACATACAGCAGATTCTGGTTGGAAGGAGACAGTGCCATAACAATCCTGCCATAGCCTGCTACATATTCACCAGCTACAGTTGCATTGTCATATGCCCTCCATCCTGCAACAGAATCTGCAGCATCCTTGATGCCTCCGGCTATGCGGGTGAATGAACCTGCATTACCCGTAGCCGATGTAAAAACGCCAGCCAAATTTCTGTCAGCATTCCTTCCACTCATGGCCACAAAGATTTTTGAGCCATTGTTGTTTATCAGGATATCTGCTATGCCTCCGGTTGCTGTAGCAGGCACAGTACTTCCAAATATTTCTGTCCAGCTTCCACCACCGTCACTTGATCTGAAAACCCTGCGGTGCACGGCTGCATAAATGTCACCGTTTGTTGGGTGAACCACAACTTTATGCACGAAGCTCCAGGGGGAGGAAAATGTTACGATATCTGCAACGTTGGTTGAAGCCAGTTTACTCCAGGTAGCCCCATTGTCTAAGGATTTAAACATTCCCTCACCGTAGATGAATGTATTAGGATAGCCAGCAGAAGCTCCTATGGGCTCGCCGGTGCCGGCATACCAGGTATTCGGACTGCTTGGGTCTTGTGCGATGCTGGATACGCTCCTGAGCTGGTTGGCGGGGTGAACAAATTTCCAGGTTTTGCCCCCGTCTATACTGCGGAACAGTCCACCGGTTATACCACCAGCGATAATAACCTGATTGGTGGTTCCATTGTACCGTTTGTCGTATGCAATGGCACGGGTTCTGCCGCCATTCTGGGCAGGACCAACAGCAGCATAGGTGTTGTTCACCTGGGCACTGTAGAAAATGCCTTTTTCCTTTACCGGAAGTGTGCGCATCAACGCCAGTTCACGTGTTCTGATTCCTTCCGGGATTTGTCCGGTTTTGGGATCACGGGTCAGCAGCCATTCGTATTGTGAACGCTTACGGGAGTTTTCAGCCTCCATTTTACTGTCTTCTTGTCCGTCCTCCTCATCAACCAGTATTTTAAAGTTCATCTTTTGTTTTCCTGCAGGTGTGTCATTTCTGGAAATAATCCATGTTGCCATAACTGCAGTAATGGCGATTAAGGGTAGGAATACTTTTTTTGTTACCATTTTCTTATTTATCAATATGAGCAATTTAACCAATTTTTCATGGTCTTGGTTTAAAAATTGTGTCAAAATGCTTTGACGATACTTTCTTGCCTTTGTTTAATCGTATCTTCGCATAACTGGTGAAGGCATGAATCTGGAGCATCTGTTGGATAGTTACGTACAATCTCCCCGCATAACAGCTATAGCGGCTGACCTTGTAGTGCCTGGCCCGGGTAAAATTCTTGTTAAGAATCTCTCCGGATCTTTTGCAGCGCTGGTTTTTTCCTCACTTTATCTCCGTCAGGAGTTAAACGCCAGCAATCACCTGATTATTTTGGAAGATGCAGAGGAAGCTGCATATTTCCACAATGACCTCGAGCAGCTAATCCAGCCCATAGATCTTTTTTATTTTCCATCTTCGTTCAAGACAAACAAGAATTTTAGGACCCAAAGCAGCAGTCATGTCATGTTGCGCACAGAGGCATTGACCCGTTTTGCTGCCCCAGGAAACAGAAAGATCATGGTGACCTATCCTGAGGCACTCATGGAAAAGGTGGCTTCACCCGAGATTTTATCCTCCAATATCATTTCAATAAAGGTAAACGACCGGCTGGAAACGAATTTGCTGATGGAAAGGTTGGTTGGGTATGGGTTTGAGCGGACAGATTTTGTATATGAGCCCGGACAGTTTGCCATGCGGGGCGGAATATTTGATATTTACTCTTTTGCGAATGAAAAGCCTTACAGGATTGAATTATTTGG
>JBDLUZ010000287.1:0-3515 GCA_039805045.1 Bacteroidota bacterium
GGTGAGATGATGGCTTCAAGCATGTCTTTGTTTGAGAAACGTGTTCCCAATTGTGTCAGGTCTGGTCCGGATATACCACCTTCTCCCTTTACCTGGTGACAAGATTTGCACAGTGAGGCAGCGAACATGGCTTTGCCCTGCTCAAAATCTCTTTTACCCTTGGCCGTGTCGATAGCCGTCAGCGCTTCTTCCAGTTTCCAGTTGCGACCTGGACCTTTCGCCAAGACTGTTCCAACGCTAACACCGCGGTTCACCACTTTTACGATTTCGTCGCCGGAGATTTTATTCAGTTGTGCAAAGGATTCTTTCGGAACATGCGCCAATGCGTTTGTCCGGGCTTTATCGATGAACCCTACATAACATACACCACCTTTGTAGCCGAATGCTGTATAGAACCACTTGAAATAAGTGTTGCGCAATTCAGGAGTCCATCCTGTTTTAGCCTGACTCAATACATTGGCATACCAGGTTTGCGTAAGTGGCGGCATTTTGGAGAGCATGCCTGCGATATCAATACCGTATTGCGGATTACGCAGAATAAGGTCGGATGATTCAGAAAGTGTTTTTATGCTGCCTGCACCGTCTTTGGCAGTAGCGAGGAGTGCCATGGTTTTTTCAACTGCTTTGGGAGCTTCAACATATACCAGCAATTTGCTGAGTTCTTTGTTGAGATCATTGGTTGCAGCAGGGTAAAACGGATTGAGCTGATTGGCTACCATGGTTTTTTCAGCTGCATCAGGCGCACCCATGCGGGCAAATACCAATTCAACGGCGCGCAGGTGGTCCAATTTCTGACTTTCTGTGAGTGTGCTCAGGTTTATTTTAGTCAGGGCAGTAAGCAGTTGTTTTTTAACCGATGCATCGCCTCTTCTAGCCAGTCCGATGGCAGCGTTGGTGAGGATAATTGGATCAGTTTCCTTCAGTGTTTTGTCTGTCCACTCGCTCAGAGGTTGCGCTTCCACGGCAATCCTTGCGGCATAGCGGATGTGACGATCCGCATTTTTGAGTTGCGGCCATGCAAAAGCGATTGCGCCCTGCTTGGGAGAGCCATGGTAGGTTTCCAGTTGAATCCTCAGTTTTTGTGCTTCACTGAGTACAGCGGGTGCCGGTTTGGCGTTTTTATTTTCAACGCCCGTGAAAGTAACGCGGTAGAGGTCTGATTCCAGCCTTCTTCCACCCGTGAGGAAGTAAAGTGCCCCATCAGGACCGATTACGCCATCTGTAAGAGGAAGTGGAGATCCGGAGATGAATTCCTCTCCGGTGGCGGTATAGGAAGCACCCTCTTGTTTTGGGAAGATGGCGTAGATGATGCCAAAGCTCCAGTCGAATGCAAACAATGCATTGCGGTATTTTTCTGGGAAGCGGGCGGTGCCGCCATGAATGAAGTTGGTAGGTGAACCCTGACCGATGTTGATGACAGCAGGCAGGTTATCGGGGTAGTTGGCATTCCACTTGAGTGTACCTGGTCTCCAGCCGTATTCACCACCACTGGTAACATGCAGTATCCTTGTGGGGCGGTACCAGGGTGTGCCAAAATCCCATTCCATATCAGAATCGTAGGTGAATAGTTCACCTACTTCATTGAAGGCAAGGTCAAATGAGTTGCGGAAACCAGAAGCAATCAGTTCCCACTTGGAGCCTTCTGGGTTGATTTTAGCCACCCAGCCACCTTGAGATTCAACTGTGTTGTCGTGTCCACGAGGATCCTTGATGAGGGGCAGCAGGTTATCTAACTTGCCATCCGGGACGTTGCGGTAGGCATCCATTTGGGGGATCTTAGTGAAGTTGCCGGCCACCACGTAGAGTGATTGTTTATCCGGGGAAAGTACGATGCTGTGCGGACCATGTTCTCCGGAGCCATCGAGTAGTTTAATCAATGTAGTTTTATCGTACTGGTCGTCTCCGTCAGTATCCTGCAGGCGGTAGAGACCACTTGTTTTTTTCAGCTTGGAATCGCCCCTGTGATTGATCATCACATAGAGACTGTTGAATGCATACAGAAGTCCATGGGCATAGCCTATGGAGATCTTTGTTTTGCTCGTATCGCTTTTGTATTCAGGGTCTTGGAGTACTTCCAGTTTTTCAACCTGTGATTTGTTGATGGTATCACCGATGGCAGGTACTGTCATGCGGTAAAGGTTACCATACTGGTCGGAAGCAATGATTCTGCCTTTTTGATCGAAGGTCATGGCTACCCAGGAGCCTTCCTCATGTTCAGATGGCCCGTATAACCTTTCAGCGCTGAAGCCGGCTGGGAGTTTGAGGTTGGCAACTTTTGGATCTGCCGCAATAACAGGTTGCTCTTCAGTAGTGAAGGCAACAAATATCAGGGAGCAGACAAAGGCAAAAAGCAAAGAGCTTGCAACAAGGTAAAGTTTCCTTTTCATGGTGGCTGTTTAAAGGCAATCGGTTGGTTGAATAGATGGAAAACTGACGATTTACGATGCGTTCGTCAATCGTATCCGTAAATTAACGATTTTGAAGTATTTACAAAAACAAATTCACACGTTTACACCTATTTGGCTATGAGGTGAATAAAAAAAGTCCGGCTTTTCTGCCAGACTTTTTCATAGTATAAACCAGTTGAGATTTTAAGAGGTAATAAACTCCCCTCCTGTCCAGGAGGGGAGTGTTAAAATACTAAATGCACAACTTGTTGCTATACAACTATTCGTTTGTATTAGTTCACAGGTACTGAAGCGTTATTACTCCACCCATCATTTAAGGTTTTCATAAAGGCCACAATTGCATTTTGCTGTTTTTTTGTTAATCCAAGATTTCCCAGCCAGCCTTTTTGCAGGTTATCGTCATATTCAGGTTTTGGCCAGCGACCTCTCGATTTGGAGTCGTCTCGGGTGTTGTAAAAATCAACAACCTGTTCCAGCGAAGTAAATGCACCATTGTGCATGAACCTTTTATTGCTTCCTTTGGCAAAGGGTTGGTGTTTTGAATTTACCCATATTGTTCTTGGCAGCACTCATCCAGACGGGATTGGTGCTTTTTTGGAGAAAATCACCAAGACCCAAGTCAATAAATGTAGGGTTTGTTAAATAATATGGGTTTTGGGTGTTTTTAGGTATTCCGATATTGTAGTATTCAAAATCAGTGAACAATGGTGGATTACTTGCATTGCCTTCAGAAAGGTGACACCTGAAGCATTTTCCATCTTTGTTGAAAACAGCCAATCCCAGTTTTTCTTCAGGAGTCAAATCTGTTTCCTTTCTCAAAAAGGCATCGTATTTTGAACTGAAGGGGTTAACTTCTTTAGAAGCTTCATAGGCTGCAATGGACAGTCCAACCCTATCATAATTCAGGTTGATTTGTTCTTGAGTGGCTGTAGAGATGGGAGAACCCCAAACCTGTTGCCAGAGTTCCAGATAGTTTTGGGATTTTAATTTGGCCAAGACGTCTGAGGCTGTAGGATGGTTCTGCTCAGCACCACTCAGAAAAGGTCCTAGGGCCTGCTCCGCTGCAGGTATGCCCAGTCTTAATCCGGTTGCCCTGCCATCCCAAAA